>NZ_JBHWUI010000045.1:0-52420 GCF_042737525.1 Kitasatospora sp. NPDC059973
CATTTTTCCCCATCCCCCCAATAACCCCCCCTGGCCCCCGTCCCCCGCGGGGCCCCCGCGCCCCCCCCCCCGGGGGGGGGGGGGGGTGTTGGGTGGGGGGGGGGGGGGGGGGGGGGGGCCCCCACGGCCCCGCCCCGGCGCTCCCATAGCACCGTCACCCCCACGACCGTCCCCCCACGGAGGTGCACCACCGTGTCCGGAACGAACACCCCACCCGCGACCACCGCCACCCGCAGACGGCGCCCGCGCCGCGCACTGACCACCGTGCTGACCGCCGCCGGCGCGGCCGCCGCGCTCTGCGCGGCGCTGCTCGGCACCGCCACGGCCGCCGTCCCGCCCGCGCCCGCCGGCTGGACCACCGTCTGGAGCGACGACTTCGGCGGCGCCGCCGACACCCTGCCGGCGGCCGCCGACTGGATCGTCGACACCGGCACCAGCTACCCCGGCGGCGCCGCCAACTGGGGCACCGGCGAGGTCCAGAGCTACACCGCGAACACCGCCAACCTCCGCCAGGACGGCGCCGGGAACCTGCGCATCACCCCGATCCGGGACGCCGCCGGCAACTGGACCTCCGGCCGGATCGAGACCAGGCGCAGCGACTTCGAACCGCCCGCCGGCGGGAAGCTGCGGATCGAGTCCCGGATCCAGATGCCGAACGTGACCGGCCCGGCCGCCGACGGCTACTGGCCGGCCTTCTGGACGCTGGGCGCGCCGTACCGCGGCAACTACTGGAACTGGCCGACCATCGGCGAGTTCGACCTGATGGAGAACGTCAACGGCGTCAACCAGGTCTGGGGAACCCTGCACTGCGGCGGCAACCCGGGTGGCCCGTGCAACGAGACCACCGGCCTCGGCGCCGTGCACGCCTGCCCGGGCTCGGCCTGCCAGGGCAACTTCCACACCTACGCGCTGGAGTGGGACCGCAGCGTCAGCCCGCAGCAGCTGCGCTGGTACGTCGACGGCGTGCAGTTCCACTCCGTCACCTCGGCCCAGATGGACGCCGCCACCTGGGACGCGGCCACCGCGCACGGGCACTTCATCCTGCTGAACGTCGCGATGGGCGGGGCCTTCCCCGACCCGGTGGCGGGTCACCGGACGCCCACCGCCGCGACCGCCTCCGGCGTGCCGATGCTGGTCGACTACGTCGCGGTCTACCGCTCGGGCGGCGGCACCACGCCGCCGACCACGCCCCCGCCGACCACCGCGCCGCCGACCACCACACCGCCGACCCAACCGCCGACCACGCCGCCCCCCGGCGGCACCGGGAGCGCGTACGGCACCATCCAGGCCGAGGCCTACGGCGGGCAGTCGGGGACGGCCCGGGAGGCCACCACCGACAGCGGCGGCGGCCAGAACCTCGCCGCGCTCGCCAACGGCGACTGGGCGCTATACCCGGGCGTCGACTTCGGGACGGCCCAGGCCCGGCAGTTCAAGGCGCGGGTGGCCTCGGGTGCGGCGGGCGGCGTCAGCGGACTGGTCGAGGTCCGCCTCGACAGCCGGACCGCCGCGCCGATCGGCTCCTTCGCCGTGGCCAACACGGGTGGCTGGCAGAGCTGGACGACCGTCCCGGCGAACATCGCCGCGACCACCGGCAGGCACGACGTCTACCTGACCTTCACCAGCGGGCAGCCGGCCGACTTCGTCAACGTCAACTGGTTCACGTTCAGCACCACCTGACCCGGGGCGCCGGGCGGTGGCGGACGGCAGTCGCCCGCCACCGCTCCGGCGTGCCCGCCCGGGTGTTCTGGGAGCGCTCTCAGCGACGGCCGGCCGACCCGCTAGGCTCTGGGGACGAAGCGTTCACGCGCGAGAGGAGCCCACGGTGCCGGAGCAGTCGCCGCGTCCGACGCTGGAGTCGGTCGCCGAACGGGCCGGGGTCTCCCGGGCCACGGCGTCGCGGGTGGTGAACGGTGGGGAGGGCGTCCGCGAGGCCCTGCGGGAGAAGGTCCGACGGGCCGTCGACGAGCTCGGCTACGTCCCGAACCCGGCCGCCCGGACGCTGGTCACCCGGCACAACCGGGCGGTCGCCGTGGTGGTGGCCGAGCCCGGCAGCCGGCTCTTCTCCGACCCGTTCTTCGCCCAGCAGCTGCGCGGCATCGGCCGCGAGCTGTCGGCCGCCGACCACCAGATGGTCCTGATGATGGTCGAGGACCAGCACGACTACGAGCGGGTCGGCCGCTACCTGGCCGGCGGGCACGTGGACGGCGCGCTGCTGTTCTCGCTGCACCAGCCGGACCCGCTGCCCGACATGGCGCGCAAGGTCGGGCTGCCCTTCGTGGTGGGCGGCCGGCCGGGCTGGCCGGGCGCCGAGTCCGACCACGACCTGGTCTACGTGGACAGCGACAACCGGGGCGGCGCCCGACTGGCGGTGGGCCACCTGCGGGCCCTCGGGCGCACGGCCATCGCCACCGTCACCGGCCCGCTCGACCAGACCTCCTCCATGGACCGGCTGGACGGCTACCGGGACGTGCTGCCCGACGGCGACCCGGCGCTGATCGCCGAGGGGGACTTCACCCCCGACGGCGGCGGCCGGGCGATGGCCGAACTGCTGGCCCGCCGGCCCGACCTGGACGCGGTGTTCGCGGCCTCCGACGCGATGGCCTCGGGTGCGCTGCGGGTGCTGCGCGAGGCCGGCCGCCGGGTGCCGGAGGACGTCGCCATGGTGGGCTTCGACGACGTCGAGTCGATCGCGGCCTGGACGGAGCCGCCGCTGACGACGGTGCGCCAGGACATCGAGGAGATGGGCCGCTTGATGGCCGGGCTGCTGCTGCGCCGGCTCGCCGGCGCCGGTGCCGGTGCGCGGCCCGGGGCGGCCGGGGGAGCGGCGGGCGGCCTCCCGTCGAGTCTGCGCCCCGGGGGCCCCACCTCCGTGATCACCCCCACCCGGCTGGTCCTGCGCGCCTCGGCCTGACCGGTCTCGGCCTGACGGGCTGGACCTGACCGGTGGGCACCTGACCGGCCGGGGCTTGGGCGGTCGGGCGCTTCGCCGTCCCGTCGGAGTAGCCCTTTCCGCCCCCGCGTTCAAGGCCTGAACGCCGGTCGACGGTATCCCGGAGATTACGTTCGGGTTTCGGCCTCTTGACCACCGCGCCGCCCGCACGGCACTCTCCTCTCAACGCACTGAGAGCGCTCTCAAGAGCGCTCTCAGGTCCCGTTCGACGCACCGCCCAGCGCCCCTCGTCCGCGCATCCCCACACCCCCCGCTCGCCCCGCGCCGCCCGAACCGCACCCCACCCGCCCCGCCAGGGAGTCCTCATGCGCCGCTCCGCCGCCGTGCTCGGCAGCACCGCCCTCGCCGCCACCCTCCTGCTCACCGCCTGCGGCAGCTCCGCCGGATCGGCCGACGCCGCCGACGGCAAGGTGACCATCACCGTCGACCTCTTCGGCACCTTCGGCTTCAAGGAGAGCGGCCTCTACGAGGAGTACATGAAGCTGCACCCCGACGTCACGGTCAAGCAGACCGACACCCAGGACGAGGGCCAGTACTGGCAGGCCCTGCAGACCAAGCTCGCGGGCGGCGGCGGCCTGGCCGACATCCAGGGGCTGGAGGTCGGCCGGGTGGCGAGCGTGCTGCAGAAGCAGGCCGACAAGTTCACCGACCTGAAGACCCTCGGGCTCGGCTCGGTCAACGACGAACTGGTGCCCTGGAAGGGCGCCGCGGTGAAGACCGCCGACGGCCGGGTCCTCGGGGCCGGTACCGACATCGGCCCGGAGGCGATCTGCTACCGCACCGACCTGTTCAAGGCGGCCGGCCTGCCCACCGACCGCACCGAGCTGGCCCAGCGCTGGTCGACCTGGCAGGGCTACCTGGACCTCGGCAAGCAGTACGTGGCCACGGCCGGCGCCGGCAACACCTGGACGGACAGTGCGGCCGGGCTCTTCACCGCCGAGGTCGGCCAGCAGAAGGTGCGCTACGCCGACGAGAGCGGCAAGCCGGTCTTCGACAGCAGCCAGGCCGTGCGGACCGCCTGGGCCGACGCCGGCCGGCTGGTCGCGGACGGGCTGAGCGCGAAGCTCCCGCAGTGGACCCCGGAGTGGAACAAGGCCTTCAGCACCGGGAAGTTCGCCACCCTGAGCTGCCCCGCCTGGATGCTCGGCTACATCAAGGGCCAGGCGGGCGAGGCCGGTTCGGGCAGCTGGGACGTCGCCCCCGGCCCCGGCCGGACGGGCAACTGGGGCGGCTCCTACCTCACCGTGCCCAGGACGGCCAAGCACCCCAAGGAGGCCGCCGCGCTGATCGCCTGGCTGACCGCCAAGGAGCAGCAGACCACCCTCTTCACGAAGCAGGGCTCCTTCCCGTCGTCCACCGGCGCGCAGGCCGCCATCAAGGACGTGACCGACCCGTACTTCAACAACGCGCCGATCGGCCGGATCTTCAGCGAGTCGGCGGCCGCCATGCCGGCCCAGGTGCTCGGCGTGGACGACGGCGTGATCGGCAAGGCCTTCACCGACGCCCTGGGCGAGGTCGAGCGGACCGGCACCGCCCCGGACGCGGCCTGGAAGCACGCGATGGACAACATCGCCAAGGCCAACGGAAACTGACGCGGCATCGGCAGAACACCCACGATGGCCATCACCTCCGCCGCCCGCCTGCCCGCGGCCGACCCGGCGAAGCCCCGGGCCCGCCGGGCCGGCCGGCTCGCGCCCTACGGCTTCCTCGCCCCGTTCTTCGTCCTGTTCGCCGCCTTCGGGCTCTTCCCGCTGCTCTACACCGCCTATGTCTCGCTCCACCGGGTCGAGTTGCAGACCACCGACCGGATGGACTGGGTCGGCGCGCAGAACTACACCCGCCTGCTGGCGGACCCGTTCTTCTGGAACGCGCTGCGCAACACCTTCACCATCGGGGTGCTCTCCACCGTGCCCCAGCTGCTGATGGCGCTGGGCCTGGCCCACCTGCTCAACTACCGGCTGCGCGGCCGGTCCTTCTACCGGGTCGCGATGCTGATGCCGTACGCGACCTCGGTGGCGGCCGCCACGCTGGTCTTCGCCCAGCTCTTCGGGCGGGACTACGGCCTGATCAACTGGGTGCTGGGCCAGGCCGGCCTGAGCCCGGTGGACTGGCAGGCGGGCACCTGGGCCTCGCAGTTCGGCGTCTCCGCGATCGTCACCTGGCGGTGGACGGGGTACAACGCGCTGATCTACCTGGCCGGCATGCAGGCGATCCCCGGCGAGCTCTACGAGTCGGCGGCGGTCGACGGGGCCTCCCGGTGGCAGCAGTTCCGCCACGTCACCGTCCCCGGCCTGCGCCCCACCATCGTCTTCACCGTGGTCGTGTCGACCATCGGCGCCACCCAGCTGTTCGGCGAACCGCTGCTCTACGAGGGGAACGCCGGCGGCGGGATCTCCCACCAGTACCAGACCCTCGGCCTCTACCTCTACGAGCAGGGCTGGAGCTTCTTCCACCTCGGGCGCGCGGCCGCGGTGGCCTGGGTGATGTTCCTGCTGATCGTCGTCCTCGCCCTGCTGAACGCGGCGATCGCCGCCCGGCGCAACCGTACGGACCGGTGACCCGCATGCGACCGAACCCGCGCTCCCCGCTGCACGGCGGCCCGCTCGTCCACGTGGTGCTGATCACCGCCACCCTCATGTTCGCCTTCCCCTTCTACTGGACGCTGGTGGCCGCCAGCCGCTCCAACGCCGAACTCAGCTCGGCCTCACCGGCGCTGACCCCCGGACCGAACCTGCTGCACAACATCGGCGCGGCACTGGAGCAGGCGGCGATCGGCGACGCGCTGCTGAACTCGCTGATCGTCGCGGCCACCGTCACGGCCGGGGTGGTGCTCTCCTCGACGCTGGCCGGCTTCGCCTTCGCCAAACTGCGCTTCCGCGGCCGCGGCCTGCTGCTGGCGGTCACCGTCGCCACCATGATGATCCCGCCGCAGCTCGGCGTGATCCCGCTGTTCATGGTGATCGTCCGGCTCGACCTGCAGAACACCCTGCCGTCGGTGATCCTGCCCTCGCTGGTCTCGGCCTTCGGGGTGTTCTTCATGCGGCAGTACCTGGTCCAGGCGCTGCCGGACGAACTGGTCGAGGCCGGCCGCGTCGACGGCGCCTCGCTGCTGCGGATCTTCCGTTCGATCGTGCTCCCGGCCGCCCGCCCGGGCATGGCGGTGCTGGGCATGCTGACCTTCATGGCCACCTGGAACGACTTCTTCTGGCCGGTCGTCGCCCTCAGCTCGCAGAACCCCACCGTGCAGGTCGCGTTGAAGTCCCTGGGGCAGGGGTACGTTCCCGACCAGTCGATCGTCATGGCCGGCACCCTGATCGGCACGCTCCCCGTCCTGCTGGTCTTCGGCGTCCTCGGCCGGCAGATCGTCGGCGGCATCATGCAGGGCGCCGTCAAGGGCTGACCCCGACCCACACCACCGGAAGGTGACATGACCGACCACGACCGACCCCTCGTGTTCCCCGCCGACTTCCTCTGGGGCGCGGCCACCGCCGCCTACCAGATCGAGGGCGCCGCCGGGGAGGACGGCCGCACCCCGTCCATCTGGGACACCTTCAGCCGGACGCCGGGCAAGGTCCGCAACGGCGACACCGGTGACATCGCGACCGACCACTACCACCGGTTCCGCGAGGACATCGCGCTGATGGCCGAACTCGGCCTGCCCGCCTACCGCTTCTCGATCGCCTGGCCGCGCGTCCAGCCCGGCGGCAGCGGCCCGGTCAACAAGGCCGGGCTCGACTTCTACGACCGGCTGGTCGACGGGCTGCTGGAGCACGGCATCACCCCGGTGGCCACGCTCTACCACTGGGACCTTCCGCAGGAGCTGGAGACCCCGGCCGGTGGCGGCCCCGCCGCGGGCGGCGGCTGGACCGACCGGTCGACCGCCCGGCGCTTCGCCGAGTACGCGGCCCTGGCCGCCGCCCGGCTGGGCGACCGCGTCGACTCCTGGACCACCCTGAACGAGCCGTGGTGCAGCGCCTTCCTCGGCTACGGCAGCGGCGTCCACGCCCCCGGCCGCACTGACCCGGCCGCCGCCCTCACCGCCCACCACCACCTGCTGCTCGCCCACGGCCTCGCCGTCGGCGCGCTGCGCGCCGAACTCCCGGCCACGGCCCGGGTCTCGCTCACCCTCAACCTGGCGGCCGTGCGCCCGCACCGCGACGACCCGGCCGACCGCGAGGCCGCCCGGCGGATCGACGGACTGGCCAACCGGATCTTCCTCGACCCGGTGTTCCACGGCCGCTACCCGGCCGACGTGCTCGCCGACACCGCCGGCGTCACCGACTGGTCCTTCGTCCGCGACGGCGACCTCGCCGAGATCTCCCGCCCCCTCGACGCGCTCGGCATCAACTACTACACCCCGACGGTGGTCGCCGCCGACGACCCGGCCGACCCGGCCCCGCGCCAGGACGGCCACGGTGGCGAGCGCTCCCCCTGGCCCGCCGACCACGGCATCCGCTTCCTGCCGGCCGAGGGCGAGCGCACCGCGATGGGGTGGCCGGTCGACGCCGAGGGCCTGTACGAGCTGCTCACCCGGCTCCGCGACGAGCTGCCCGGCCTGCCCCTGCTGATCACCGAGAACGGCGCCGCCTACGACGACTACGGCGACCCCTCGGGCGCGGTCCGCGACCCCGAGCGGATCGCCTACCTGCGGTCCCACCTGGCCGCCGTCCACCGCGCGATCGCCGCCGGCGCGCCCGTGCGCGGCTACTTCCTCTGGTCCCTGCTGGACAACTTCGAGTGGGCGTACGGCTACGGCAAGCGGTTCGGCATCGTCCACGTGGACTTCCCCTCCCAGCGCCGCACGCCCAAGGACAGCGCCCGCTGGTACGCGGAGGTGGTCCGCACCGGCGAGCTCCGCGCGGCCGACCCGCCGGCCTGAGCCCCGGCTGCCGTCCTGAGCCCGCCGCCGTGACCCCGCGCCGGTGACCCGGCCGCCGTGACCCCGGCGCCGACGCGCCGGGAATGCGGTCCCGGACGGTGGTGGTTGCCGCTGAGGTGACTACTGCCGCGCCTGCGATCCGCCTCTCGGTGCTCGACCGTTCCCGGACGAGACGGGGGGAGGAGCCCGCGCGGGCGCTGCGGGACACGGTGGCGTTCGCCCGGCACGCCGAGCGGCTCGGCTACCACCGGTTCTGGGTGTCGGAGCACCACGGCGTCCCCGGCGTGGCCGGGTCGGCTCCCACCGTGCTCGCCGCGGCGGTGGCCTCGGCCACCGACCGGATCCGGGTCGGCACGGGCGGCGTGATGCTCCCCAACCACCAGCCGCTGGTCGTGGCCGAGCAGTTCGGGGTGCTCGCCGCGCTCTTCCCCGGCCGGATCGACATGGGGCTGGGCCGCTCGGTGGCCTTCACCGACGGCGTCCGGCGGGCACTCGGCCGGGACAAGGACGCCGCGGACCGCTTCGGCGAGCAACTGGCCGAGCTGCTCGGCTACTTCGACGGGTCGGGGCGCACCCACCGGGACGTCCACGCCCGCCCCGCCGAGGGCCTGGACGTCCCGGCCTTCGTCCTGGCCACCGGCGCGGGCGCGGACATCGCCGCCGAGGCCGGGCTGCCGCTGGTCATCGGGGCCGTCCGCGGCGAGGACCGGATGCTGGCCGCGATCGACCGCTACCGCGCCCGGTTCCGCCCCTCCGCACGGGCGGCCCGGCCGTACGTGGTGGTCTCCGGCACGGTGGCGGTCGCCGGAACGGCCGAAGAGGCCGAGCGGCTGCTGGTCGCCGAGGCCTGGGCGAGCGCCCACGCCCGGACCCACGGCGAGTTCCCGCCGCTGGCCCCCGCCGAGGAGGTGCTCGGCCGGGAGATGGGCCCGCGCGAGCGCGCGGCCTACCAGCAGTCGCTGCGCGGCCACATCGCCGGGACCCCGCCGCAGGCCGCCGCCGAGCTCGCCGCGCTGGTGGCCCGCACCGGAGCCGACGAGTTCCTCGTCACCACCAGCACGTACGACCGCGCGGCGCTGTTCGACTCCTACCGCCTGCTCGCCGAGGCGGTCCGCCCGCGCTGACCGGCCCTCCGCCGGGGAGGCGGCCTCACCCCGGACCGGTCAGTGCTGGACGGTGACGGCCTCGACACGGCCGAAGTCGGCGGCGGCCAGGTCCTCGTCGCGGATGACGTAGTAGAGCGGGCACCCGGTGAACTCCGGGCGGCCCGCCGCGAGCAGGATGCGCTCCGGACCACGGCCGCGCGGCGGCACCACGTACTGGTCCGTCTCCGGATCGGGGCCGAGCAGCACCATCCAGGCACCGTGCCGCGGCGCGACGTCCAGGGCGGCGGACGGCAGCGCGGACAGCCGGTCGACCGCCTCCTCCGGGAGGTCGACCGGGGGATCGTCGTGGAACCGCACGGCCTGCGCCAGCATGGCCTTGCCGGCGGCGTACAGCGGCGCGGGCGGCCCGGTGAACTCCCACGGCGGGGCGCCCCAGCCGGCCTCGGGATCGGCGAACGCCGGATCGGAGGCCACGTCGTAGGGCGCGGTGCCGTCGGCGGTGGCGTCCGGGAAGTGCAGCACGGTGACGGCGTCCCGGCCGCCGAAGCCGTCGTGGCCGGGGAAGAAGAAGTAGAGCAGGCCGCGGGGCGGCAGCAGGTGGTTGGCGTCCGCCGGCGCGACCTCCGCCAGGTCGATCTGGGCGACGAAGCAGTCCGGCAGCGCGTCCGGCCCCGGCTCCGCCCCCGGCCAGACGAAGCCGGGCGGCACGGCCGGTACGCCGCCGCACCGGGAGAACGGCTCCGGCCCCCGGTGGCCGGCGGGGCGCGGCCCCAGGGCGATGCCGTGCTCGGCCAGCCCCATCAGCTCACCCTCCCAGGGGCCGAGGCCGGCGTCGCCGATCAGCCGTCGAAGCGTCCGGCCGTCGTCGGCGGTCACAGGATTGGGGCGCGTCATGGCGCCACTCTAGAAGCAGCCGCCGACACCCGGGATCGGGGCCCGCCACCGACCCCGGGGGCCGGGTCGGCCCAGGCCGGCGGGGTGGCCGACAATGGCAGCGTGAACGACATGGACTACCAGCTGCTCCTCCAGGAGGCGATGGAGGCGGCCCGGCGGGCTCCCGCCCGGGGGCGGGTCGCCGACTACATCCCGGCCCTCGCCCAGGCCGACCCGACGGCCTTCGGGATGGCCATCGCCACCGTGGACGGCGCGGTGTTCGGCGCCGGGGACTGGGAGCACCCGTTCTCGATCCAGTCGGTGTCGAAGCTGTTCACCCTGGCCCTGGCCCTGGCGGACGGCGGCGACGAGCTGTGGCGCGGGGTCGGCCGCGAGCCGTCCGGCAACCCGTTCAACTCGCTGGTCCAGCTGGAGTCCGAGAACGGCATCCCGCGCAACCCCTTCATCAACGCCGGCGCGCTGGTCGTCACCGACCGGCTGCTGAAGCTGACCGGCGACGCCGTCGGCGCGGTCCGGGACTTCCTGCGCGCGGAGTCCGGCAATCCGGCCGTCGCGGTGGACGACTCGGTGGCGTCCTCCGAGGCCCAGCACGGCCACCGCAACGCCGCGATGGCGCACTTCATGGCGAGCTACGGCAATCTGCGCAACCCGGTCGACAGCGTGCTCGCGCACTACTACGCGCACTGCGCGATCGAGGCGAGCTGCCGGGACCTCGCGCTGGCCGGGCTCTTCCTCGCCCGGCACGGGACCCGCGCCGACGGCTCGCGGCTGCTGTCGCGCAGCGAGGCCAAGCGGATCAACGCGGTGCTGCTCACCTGCGGCACCTACGACGCGGCAGGTGAGTTCGCCTACCGGGTGGGGCTGCCGGGCAAGAGCGGGGTCGGCGGCGGCGTGCTGGCGGTGCTGCCGGGCCGGGGTACGGTCTGCGTCTGGGGCCCGGGCCTGGACGCGGCCGGGAACTCGGTGCTGGGGGTCGCGGCCCTGGACGCGCTGACGACGGCCACGGGCTGGTCCGTCTTCTGACGCCGGGCACGCCGGGCACGCCGGGCGCGCCGGCTCCGGTCGCACCGCCGGCTCCCGCCGCGTCGCCGGATCCGTTCGCGCCGGCGGCCGGAGTGAACGATCGGCCCCCGGGAGCGCCCGGTCCTGTGGTACTGATCGATGGGTACCGGTCACCGGGGGAGCGGCCGCCCGCTCGCCCGCCCAGCAGGGAGGAACCCCAGCATGGCGCCGCGCACCACCTCGCCCTCCCCGCCGCCCGCCCACGGCGCGCCTGACGGCCCGCCAGCGAACGCCCCGACCGGCCCCGGCGGTTCGTCGCCGCGGCCGTGGGACGAGGTGGTCGCCCTGGCGAGCGACCTGATCAGGTTCGACACCACCAACACCGCGGACGCGGGCGGGGTGGGCACCGAACGCCCGGCGGCCGAGTACGTGGCGGCCAAGCTGGCCGAGGTCGGCTACGACGTCACCTACGTCGAGGCCGGCGCCCCGGGCCGGGGCAACGTCGTCGTCCGGCTGCCCGGGGCGGACCGGGAGCGCGGCGCCCTGCTGATCCACGGCCACCTGGACGTCGTCCCGGCGGACCCGGCCGAATGGCGCGTGCACCCGTTCTCGGGGGAGGTCGCCGACGGCTACCTGTGGGGCCGGGGCGCGGTCGACATGAAGGGCATGGTGGCCATGATGCTGGCCGTGGCCCGCGGTCACCGGCGCGACGGCGTCCTGCCGCCGCGCGACCTGGTCTTCGCCTTCGTCTCCGACGAGGAGGCGGGCGGCTTCCAGGGCGCCCGGTGGCTGGTCGACCACCGGCCGGAACTCTTCGAGGGCGTGACCGAGGCGGTCGGCGAGGTCGGCGGATTCTCCGTCAGCTTCGGTGACGCCACCCGGGCCTACCTGATCGGGACGGCGGAGAAGGGGGCGGTCTGGCTGCGCCTCAAGGCGCGGGGCACGGCCGGCCACGCCTCGCTGCTGCACGACGACAACCCGATCGCCAGGCTCGCCGCCGCCGTCACCCGGCTGGAGTCGCACCGGTTCCCCGTCGTCCTCACCCCCGCGGTGCGCGAACTGCTCGAAGGGGCCGCGGAGATCACCGGGGTGCCGTTCGACGAGAACGACCCCGAGGCGGCGCTGGCCCGGTTCGGGCACGCGGCCCGGCTGATCGGGGCCAGCCTGCGCGACACCGCCAACACCACCCGCTTCGATGCCGGCCACAAGGCCAACGTGGTGCCCTCCACCGCCCGCGCGGAGATCGACGCGCGGGTGATCCCGGGCCGGGAGGAGGCCTTCCGGGCCGAGGTCGCCGCGCTCCTGGGGCCCGGCATCGAGCAGGAGTGGAACAGCCTGCCGGCCGTCGAGACGGCCTTCGAGGGCCGGCTGGTCGACGCCATGGCGCTGTCGCTGGCGGCCGAGGACCCGGGCTCCCGGGTGCTGCCCTACATGCTGTCCGCCGCCACCGACGCCAAGTCGTTCCAGCGCCTGGGCATCCGCACCTTCGGCTTCGCCCCGCTCCGGCTGCCCCCGGGACTGGACTTCGCCGCCCTGTTCCACGGGGTCGACGAGCGGGTCCCGGTGGAGGCCCTGGAGTTCGGCACGCGCGTCCTGGACCGCTTCCTGCGCCACTGCTGACGCCGGGCGCCCGGGCGGTCCCTCAGGCCGGCGGCGCGGCGGCGAGCCGCTCGGTCAGCGCCGTCAGGGCCGGTCCGAGCGGGAGGTCGACCAGGACGTCGGCGCGGTCGTCGCCGCGCGTCGGGCCCTGGTTCACGATCGCGACGGGCTTCCCGGCCCGTGCGGCGTGCCGCACGAAGCGCAGCCCGGACATGACCGCCAGCGACGAGCCGAGGACGAGCAGCCCGCGCGCCCCGTCGACCAGGTCGAAACAGTGCCGGACGCGTGGCGCGGGCACGCTCTCGCCGAAGAAGACCACATCGGGCTTGAGGATCCCGCCGCACGCCCCGCAGGCCACCACCCGGAAGGACGCCACCAGGGCGTCGGGCAGCTCGACGTCCCCGTCGGCGTTGCGCAGGGCGCCGTCCTCCGGGAAGGCGCCGTTCAGCGCGCGCAGGCGCCGGTCGAGGTCCTCGCGCGCGCTGCCCCGCCCGCAGCCGAGGCAGACCACCCGGTCGAGCCCGCCGTGCAGTTCCACCGCGTCCACGGTGCCGGCCGCCCGGTGCAGGCCGTCCACGTTCTGGGTGATCACCGCCGACACCAGGCCGCGGCGGCGCAGCTCCTCGACGGCCAGGTGCCCGGCGTTGGGGCGGGCCCCGGCGATCGAGCGCCACCCGGCGTGGCTGCGCGCCCAGTAGCGGCGCCGGGCCTCGGGGCTCCCGACGAACTCCTGGTAGGTCATCGGCGTCCGGCGGCGCAGGCTCCCGGTCGGGCCCCGGTAGTCGGGGATGCCCGACTCGGTGGACAGCCCCGCGCCGGTCAGCACCGCCACGCCCCGGCCGGCCAGCAGCCGGGCGACCTCGCCCAGGGCGTCGTCCGTCGGGTCGGCCGCGCCGACCGCCGGCGGCTCGGGCAGCGGATCCAGGGGCATGCCCACAGCCTAGCGACGCGGCCGGGGCGGCGCGGGGGGACACCCCCGCACCGCCCCGGCCGGCCGGGTCAGTGCCCGGGGGCGGGGACGGCCGCCACGTCGGCGCGCAGCGCCGGCAGGTCGGCGTACATCGTGCCGCCGGGGCAGTCGGTGGCCAGCCAGTCGCGGTGGCCGCTGATCATCTCGACCGGCTTGGTCACGCCGTTGACCGGGTTCACGAAGGTGACGTGCGCCTGGGGGTCCAGGTTGTGCGCGCGGGTCAGCACGGCGAGCAGCGCGGTCAGCGACGTGCGGGCCGGGGCGGTCGGCGCCTGGCTGCTGAGGGTGCCCAGCAGGGCGATGCCGATGTTGCCCGAGTTGAAGCCGGCGGTGTGGAAGGCCGTCACGGCGTTCCCGGCCGCGTCGTGCGCCGGGATGCCGTCGTCGCCCGACCAGCGGCCCTCGTAGATCCGTCCGGCCTCGTCGATCAGGAAGTGGTAGCCGATGTCGCCCCAGTCGTTGGTGATCGCGTGGTACTCGTAGATCGCCCGCACGGTGGCCGCCGGGTCCGGGTCGGCGTTGGCGGTGTCGGTGTGGTGCACCGTCAGGGTCTGCAACGGGTAGTACTTCGCGGGGGAGTTCTCCACGCCGTTCTTGAAGCGCTTGGACTCGTCGGCGCCCCAGGCCGCGCGGGAGAGGTACTCGACCCCGCAGAAGGTGACGGGCGTCGTCGGGGCGAGCGAGACCGTGCGGGCCGGGCCGTGCACGGTGTCGATGGCGGCGGAGCGGACGTTGGCGGCCCCGTCGGGCAGGCGCAGGTCGTAGCCGGGCGCGCCGTCGGCGGCGATCAGCGCGGTGGCGGTCCCGACCGTGCGGTCGGCGCCGTCCGGGCCGCCCGCGCAGCCGGCGGGCAGCGGCTGCCACGCCCCGCGGGTCGCGTCGTCGCGGTGCAGCCGGATGGCGGCGCCGCGGGCGGGGCCGTCCCAGCTGACGCCGACGTAGCGGATCGGGAAGTCCGCCCGCACGGTGGTGGCCTCGCGGCCCACCGCGGACAGCGCCCGGGTCTCGGGGACGCGGGCCGTCCGGGCGGCGAGCGGCTGGGCCCCGCCCGCGCCGGTGCCCGCGGCGTTGCCGGCGCCGGTGCCACTGCCGGCGGCGGCGGCGGCCGACGCGGCGGGGGTGACGGCGAGCGCGGCGGCGGTGGCACCGATCGCCGTGACGAGGGTGCGCCGGGTGACGGCGGGCTTCGGGTGGGGCATGGGCGGTCCTGTCTCGGGCGTGTGCGGGAACGGAGGGCCCGAGGATCGGCCCCGGATGCAGCGCCCCCCGCTGACAGAAGTTCAGTCAATGCCGAATGTACACAATTGACCGTGTCCATCCTGACGATCCAGGGTGATCTTTGCCCGAAAGTGCAGGTCGGACCGGGGATCGGCGGCCGGGGGCAGCCGCGCCGACCGCCGATCCCCGGCCCGTTGACCTTTGACAGGTGACCTTGAGCGTTTGCCAGGCGATCTTGACCACCCGTAGGTTCCTGCCACCTGATCTTGAGTGATGGTGGGGGAAGCGGCGGGGGTTGCTGCGCGGGCGTACGGCGATGCCGCGCGGGCGGAGTTCGAGCTCGGCTTCGTGGACGCCGACGGGGTCTGCTGGCTCTCGCCGGGGAATGCAGTTGAGCAGTTCGGGCCGGCCGGAGATGCTCCCTGCATGGCCCACACCGGAACCGAAATAGCTGACCAGGGATGGGACGGCCCCTGGTACCGCGTCCGCACAGACCGCTTCGAGGCGTCGTTCCTGCCCGGCGCAGGCGAGGCTCTGGACAGCGTCTGCAACATCGACGTGGAGGTCCGGCTGACAGCGGACGGCTCACGCTGGAGCGCGACCGTGTTCACCCTTGCCGAGGTCGAACGCCTCATGGAGAGGTGGTCCCGGACTGGCGAGGCGCTGGACGGCCGCTACTTCTGGTGCTCCGACGGCCTCATTGTCCGGGAGCCCGGCATCGACAACATGACGCAGGTGCTGGTCGGCCTATTCGACGACGGCGACTTCACCCAGGTCCTCCAGCGGCTCCACGACGAATGACGGCCCACGCTCAGTCAGCCAGGCGGTCAAACTCACCTGTCAATCGGTCGAGGTCGCCTGTCAGAGGTCACCCGTTCCCTGTGCGGTCGACGCGGTCCCGGCCCCTCGACCGCGGCGTCGAACCGGCCTGTCATGAGGTCCCCTCCGACGGGCCGCACGGGTGACGTCCCGTCACCGTCGCGGGCGGGAAGGGGCGATGACGCCGGGCGCGGCCTTGCATAGACTCGGTCGCCATTCGTCCGGGCGAGTCCAGGAGAGTCAGCGCATGACCAACCCGTCCCCCAGTTCCGCCGTCGGCACCTCGGCCACGCCCCTGCTGGACGACACCATCGGCGCGAGCCTCGACCGCGCGGTCCGCGCCTTTCCCGGCCGCGAGGCCCTGGTCGACCTGCCGTCCGGCCGTCGGTGGACGTACCGGGAGCTGGCCGAGGAGGTGGACCGGGTCGCGCTGGGGCTGCTGGCGCTCGGCGTCGGCCGGGGCGACCGGGTCGGGATCTGGGCGCCGAACTGCGCGGAGTGGGTGTTCACCCAGTACGCCACCGCGCGGATCGGCGCCGTCCTGGTGACCGTCAACCCCGGCTACCGGGCGCACGAACTGGACTACGTCCTACGGCAGTCGGGCATCCGCACGATCGTGGCCGCGGCCGCCTTCAAGACCTCCGACTACGCGGCCATGCTGGCCGAGACCGCCCCGCGCTGCCCCGCGCTGAAGGACGTCCTGCTGATCGGCTCGCCGGCCTGGACCGACCTGCTCGCCCGGGCCGAGCACGCCGACCGCGGCCCGCTGCACGCCGCCGCCGCGGCGCTGGGCCCGGACGACCCGATCAACATCCAGTACACCTCGGGCACCACGGGCTTCCCGAAGGGCGCGACCCTGTCGCACCGCAACATCCTCAACAACGGCTTCTTCGTGGGCGAGTTGTGCGGTTACTCGGAACACGACCGGATCTGCGTACCGGTGCCGTTCTACCACTGCTTCGGGATGGTGATGGGAAACCTCGCCGCGCTCTCGCACGGCGCCTGCGTGGTGATCCCGGCCGCCGGGTTCGAGCCCGCGACCACCCTGCGCGCGGTGGCCGCCGAGCGCTGCACCTCGCTCTACGGCGTCCCGACCATGTTCATCGCCGAACTCAACGACCCGTCCTTCGCCGAGCACGACCTCTCCAGCCTGCGCACCGGGATCATGGCCGGATCGCCGTGCCCCACCGAGGTGATGAAGCAGGTCGTCGAGCGGATGGGCATGCGCGACGTGTCGATCTGCTACGGCATGACCGAGACCTCCCCGGTGTCCGTCCAGACCCGGACGGAGGACCCGCTGGAGCGCCGGGTCTCCACCGTCGGACGGGTCGGCCCGCACCTCGAAGTGAAGGTCGTCGACCCGCGGACCGGCCGCACCGTGCCCCGTGGCACCCCCGGCGAACTGTGCACCCGCGGCTACTCGGTGATGATCGGCTACTGGGAGCAGCCCGACCGGACCGCCGAAGTCCTGGACGCCGACGGCTGGATGCACAGCGGCGACCTGGCGGTGATGGACGAGGAGGGCTACCTCACCATCACCGGGCGGATCAAGGACATGGTCATCCGCGGCGGCGAGAACATCTACCCGCGGGAGGTCGAGGAGTTCCTGCACACCCACCCGGACGTCCTGGACGCCCAGGTCATCGGCGTTCCCGACGCCACGTACGGGGAGGAGCTGATGGCCTGGATCCGGCTGCGCCCCGGCGCCCCCGAGCTGACCGCCGAGGGGCTGCGCGCCTTCTGCGCCGGCCGGATCGCGCACTACAAGATCCCGCGCTACGTGCACCTCGTCGACGAGTTCCCGATGACCGTCACCGGAAAGATCCGGAAGGTCGAGATGCGCGAGCAGGCCGTCGTCCTGCTGGACCTCGCCGCGGCGGCCGCCGAGGGGCACGCCTGACGGACCATCGGCCCGGATCGGGCGGATGTCCGCCACAGGGGTGTGGAGCGGCGCGTCCGGGGCAGCCGGGGTGCGAGGACGCGCCGCCCGGGACGGTCCGGGCGGCACCGAGCGGAAGGAATCCGGCATGAGCGACACGAGCGACATCGACATCTGGGCGTTCCGGTCGACCTCCGGCCACGTCGCCGACGGCGATCTGGTCGGCTTTCACGTGGAGGCGACCGACGGGCCGATCGGCAAGGTCGACCGGCACTCGCCGGAGGCCGGCTCGCAGTACCTCGTCGTCGACACCGGCCCGTGGATCTTCGGCCGCCAGGTCCTGCTGCCGGCGGGCACGGTGCTGCGCGTCGAGCAGGACGAGAAGAAGGTCTACGTCGACCGGACGAAGGACGAGATCAAGAACGGCCCGACGTTCGAGCCGATCGGGTACGACGAGGACATCGCCTACCTGGAGACCTTCGGCGCCTACTACGGCCCGTACTACGGCGGGCGGTACTGAGCGCTCCACCGCGCCGCACGCCCACCCGTCGCCATCCCGAACGAACGGCACGACACGTCTCGGTACCACCCGACACCACCCGACAACACTCCGAAGGGACGGAGTCAGCGCCATGACGAACATCGCACATCTGCCCGGGGCCCTCGACCACCGGTGGGACTGGCAGCGGCACGGTGCCTGCCGGTCCGCCGACAGCGGTCTCTTCTTCCACCCGGTCGGCGAACGCGGCGAGGCCCACGACTCGCGTGAGAGCGCCGCGAAGGAGGTCTGCGCCGGCTGCCCCGTACGGCGCGAGTGCCTGCGCTACGCCCTGGAGGCGCACGAGCGGTACGGGGTCTGGGGCGGCCTCGGCGAGGGCGATCGCCTGCGCCTGCGGCGTCAGGCCCGGAAGGTGCGCCGGTAGGCGCCCGGCGGCACGCCGATCGCGGAGTGCAGGTGCTGGCGCAGGGACGCGCCGGTACCGAAGCCCACCCGCTCGGCGATCCGGTTGACCGGCAGGTCGCTGCTCTCCAGCAGGTGCCTGGCCAGGTCGACGCGCTGCTGGGTGAGCCACTGGCCCGGGCTCAGCCCGACCTCGGCCCGGAAGCGCCGGGTGAAGGTGCGCCGGCTCATGCCCGCGTGGCCGGCGAGGTCGGTCAGCTGGAGGGGCTCGTGCAGCCGGTCGAGGGCCCATGCCCGGGTGGCGGACGTCCCGGCGTCCGTGCTCTCCGGGACGGGCCGTTGCACGTACTGGGCCTGGCCCCCCTCGCGCTGCGGCGGGACGACGCAGCACCGGGCGACCAGATTGGCGACGGCGCTGCCGTGGTCGGAGCGGATCAGGTGCAGGATCAGGTCGATGCCGGCCGCTGCGCCGGCCGAGGTGAGGATCCGCCCGGTGTCGACGAACAGGACGTCGGGGGCGAGGTCGACCTCCGGGTAGAACCGCCGGAACCGGTCGGCGTGCCGCCAGTGGGTGGCGGCGGCCCGGCCGTCGAGCAGACCGGCCGCGGCGAGCACGAAGGTGGCGATGCAGATCCCGGCGATCCGTGCGTCGGGGCGCAGCAGCGCCAGTGCCTCGGCGACGCGCGGCGGCAGGGAGTCCCGGTCGACGATGCCGGCGAACTCCTCGGAGGCCGGGATCACCAGCGTGTCGGCGCCGGCGAGCGCGCCGCGGTCGTGTTCGACGCTGATGGAGAAGTCGGCGGAGGTACGGACGGGCCGGCCGTCGAGCGAGCAGGTGACCACCTCGTAGAGGGGCCGGCCCTCGGTGTCCGTGGCGGCTCCGAAGAGTCGGGAGGCGAGGCTCAGCTCGAACGGGATGACTCCGTCCAGGGCCAGGACGACGATGCGGTGCATGGCCCAATTCTTGCACAGCATGACCTTCGGGCCGCTATCCGCGCTGGTCGGGGCCGGAGCATCCTGGATGCATGAGCACCATGAAAGCCATCACCCAGTACACCTACGGCGGCAGCGACGTCCTGCGCGAGGTCGAGACCGAGCGCCCGGAGCCCGGTCCGTCGGAGGTCCTCGTCCGCGTCCGGGCCGCGGGCATGAACCCCACCGACTGGAAGCACCGCCAGAACCCCGGTTTCCTCGACCGCCTCCCGCTGGTCCTCGGCTGGGACGTCTCCGGCGTCGTCGAGGCGGTCGGCCCGGGCGTGACGATCCACCGCCCCGGCGACGAGGTCTTCGGGATGCTGCCCTACCCCTACGGCGTCGGCTCGTTCGCCGAGTACGCGGTGGCCCCGGCCCGCGCGCTGGTCCGCAAGCCGGCCGGGGTCGACCACGTGCAGGCGGGCGCGATCCCGCTGGCGGCGCTGACCGCCTGGCAGGTGCTGGTCGACGCGGCGGGCGTCCGGCCCGGCGAGCGCGTCCTGATCCACGCGGCGGCGGGCGGTGTCGGCCACCTCGCCGTGCAGATCGCCAAGACCCGCGGCGCGTACGTGATCGGCACGGCCAGCGCCCCCAAGCACGCGCTGCTGCGCGAACTGGGCGCCGACGAGCTGATCGACTACCGCACGGAGGACTTCACCCGGATCGCCCCGGTCGACCTCGTCCTGGACACCATCGGCGGCGACACCGCGATCCGCTCGCTGGACACCCTGAAGCCGGGCGGCCGGCTGATCAGCATCGCGCTCGGAGCGCTGCCCGCCGACCTCGCCGAGCAGGCCGCGGCCCGGGGCGTCGAGGCCGTCCCGCTGCTGGTCGAGGCCGATCAGGCCGGTATGCGGGCGATCGCCGGGCTGGTCGAGGCGGGCGAGCTGCGGGCCGTCGTGGAGGCGGTCTTCCCGCTCGCCGACGCGGCCAAGGGGCACGACCTGGGTGACACCGGCCGGGTCACCGGGAAGGTCGTGCTGACCGTCGGCGAGTAGCGCCCGAACGCACCGCCCGCCGAACCCACCGCCGCCCGTACGCACCGCCGCCCGGCCCGCCCCGACACGTCGGGGCGGACCGGGCCGGGCGGCCATCGCGCCGCCTCGCCGCCGGTGAGGTGCCCCTGTGAGAGGCTCGCCCCATGGAACAGCGTGTACTCGGCCGCACCGGCCGACCCGTCTCCGTCGTGGGGCTCGGTACCTGGCAGCTCGGCGCGGACTGGGGTGACGTCCGCGAGGAGGACGCGCTCGACGTCCTGGACACCTCCGTCGAGGCCGGCGTCACCCTCTTCGACACCGCCGACGTCTACGGCGACGGCCGCAGCGAGCAGCTGATCGGCCGCTACCTGAAGGGCCGCCCGGACGCCGGGGTCTTCGTCGCCACCAAGTTCGGCCGCCGGGCCGAGCAGCGCCCGGAGCACTACAACCTCGCCAACTTCCGTGCCTGGTCCGACCGTTCCCGCTCCAACCTGGGCGTGGGCCGGCTCGACCTGGTGCAGCTGCACTGCCCGCCGACGCCGGTCTACTCCGACGACGAGGTGTACGACGCCCTGGACACCCTGGTCGCCGAGGAACGGATCGCCGCCTACGGCGTCAGCGTGGAGACCTGCGCGCAGGCCCTGACCGCGATCGCCCGGCCCGGTGTCGCGAGCGTCCAGATCATCCTGAACGCCTTCCGGCTGAAGCCGCTGGAGCTGGTCCTGCCCGCCGCCGCGGCCGCCGGGGTGGGCATCCTGGCCCGCGTGCCGCTCGCCTCGGGGCTGCTCTCCGGCCGCTACACCGCGCGGACCGCGTTCGCCGCGGACGACCACCGCAGCTACAACCGGCACGGCGAGGCCTTCGACCAGGGAGAGACCTTCTCCGGCGTCGACTTCGCGACCGGCGTCGAGGCGGCGGCGGAGTTCGCCGCACTCGCGTCCGGGGAGGCGACCCCGGCGCAGACCGCACTGCGCTGGATCATCCAGCAGCCGGGCGTCACGACGGTGATCCCCGGTGCGCGCAACCCCGAGCAGGCCCGGGCGAACGCCGCCGCGGCCGACCTCCCGCCGCTGCCCGGGGCGACCCTCGCCGCCGTCCGGGACCTCTACGACCGCCGGATCCGCGCCCAGGTCCACGGGCGCTGGTGACCTCCCGCCGGTGAGGCGTGTGCCACCCGACCGGGCGGCACACGCCTGCGCGGGAGCCGCGCCTCAGCGGGCCTCCAGGCCCTCCAGCATCGCCGGCAGCTCCCGGCTGTGCACGACCCCGAGGCTCTTCGTCGCGCGGGTGAGGGCGACATAGAGGTCGTTCCCGCCGCGGGAGTGCGCCGCGAGGATCTCGTCGGGCTCCACGACGAGGACGGCGTCGAACTCCAGCCCCTTGGACTGCGCCGCCGTCATCAGGACGACCGGCGAGTCCAGCGACGCCGGGCCGTCGGCACGCGCCACACCGGCCAGCCCGGCCAGCTCGTCGACCAGCTCGACCGGGAAGCCGGGGGCGTGCAGGATCGCCATCCGGCGGCCGTCCAGCTCCGCGATCTCCCGCTCGACGACGGCGCGCAGGGCCGCGCCCCGGTTCTCCTCGGGGATCCGCAGGCTCCACGGAACGGTCCCGCCGCCGCGCACCGCGGTCGGGGCGGTGAGCGCCGGGTCGACCGCCCGCAGGACGCCCTCGGTGACCCGCATGATCTCGGCCGGGGTCCGGTAGTTGATGGTGAGTTCCACCGTGCGCCAGCGCCCGGCGGTGTACTCGTCGAGCGCCTCGCCCCAGGAGTTCAGCCCGGCCGGGGCGCCGGTCTGGGCCAGGTCGCCCACGATCGTCATGGACCGGCCGGGGCAGCGGCGGGTCAGCAGCCGCCAGGCCATCGGGGAGAGCTCCTGCGCCTCGTCCACGATGATGTGCCCGAAGCCCCAGGTCCGGTCCTCGGCCGCGCGCTCGGAGAGCGGCCGGAACTCGCCCTCGCCCTGGTACTGGCGCGTCAGCAGCTCCGCGTCGATCTCGGCCAGCCCCGCGCCGAAGTCCTCCAGGACGACCTTGGCGAACTCCAGCCGCTCGGCCTCGGCGGCGGCGTCGGCCCGGCGGGTGACGGCGCTGCCCGGCAGCGGGCCGAGGAGTTCGGCGGCCTCGTCGAGCAGCGGCACGTCGTCGGTGGTCCAGGGAGCGGCCGGCTCGTCCGGACCGGGCCGCTCGCGCAGCAGGGCGGCGCGCTCGGCCTCGGAGAAGTCCGGCATGGCGTCCGCGAGCAGCTCCGGGGAGGCGAACAGCGCGGTGAGCAGCTGCTCCGGACCGAGCAGCGGCCACAGCTTCTCGGCCAGGGCCTGGAAGTCGCGCTCGACGACGAGCGCGTCGGCGAGGTCGACCACGTCGTCCAGCGCCATCTCCCCGCCCCGGTCCCTGGCGATCCGCAGGGCCAGCTCGGAGGAGAGCCGCTCCACCAGGGCGGCCCGGGCCGCGTTGTGGGGCTCGCCGGTCCGGTGCGCGGCGGCGTGCGCCCGCTCGCAGAGCGCCCGTCCGATCACGAGCTCCTCCTGGTGCGGCGAGCTGCGGCCGACGGTGATGGTCCAGGGCTCCTCTTGCTCCGGGAGCTGCCGCAGGCCCTCCAGCGCGGTGGCGAGCACCCGCGCCATCCGGGCGTCGCCCTTCACGGCGGCGGCCTCCGGCGTCTCGGTGTCCGCCCCGGTCACGCCCGGGTAGAGGGCGCCGATGCTGCTCAGCACGACCTCGCTCTCGCCGAGCGCGGGGAGCACCTGGTCGATGTAGCGCAGGAACGTCCTGTTCGGCCCGATGACCAGCACACCGCGCTTGGCCAGGCGGTCGCGGTGGGTGTAGAGGAGGTACGCGGCGCGGTGCAGGGCGACCACGGTCTTGCCGGTGCCCGGGCCGCCCTGGACGACCAGCACGCCGCTCAGCTCGGAGCGGATCACCCGGTCCTGCTCGGCCTGGATGGTCGAGACGATGTCCCCCATCCGGCCGGTCCGGGCCGCGGTCAGCGAGGCGAGCAGGGCGCTCTCCCCGCTGAGGCCGGAGCCGTCCCGGCCCTCCAGGGCACCCATGGCGAAGGCGTCGTCGTCGAAGTCGACGACGGTCCGCCCCTTGGTCCGCAGGTGCCGTCGCCCCGTCACCCCGCCGGGCGCGGCGGGCGTCGCGCGGTAGAACGGCTCCGCGGCCGACGCCCGCCAGTCGGTGAGCAGCGGCTCGTGGTCGTCGTCCGCGAGGGCGATCCGGCCGATGTACTGCCGCTCGCCGTCGGCGGTGTCGAGCCGGCCGAAGCAGAGCCCGTACTCCGCGGCGTACAGCTCCGCCAGCCGGCGGGTGTGGTGGAGCTCCATGGTGTCGCGCTCCAGGCGGGACTGGAGCGTGCCGCCCTGCTCCTGGCGGTGGACCGCGCGCAGCCGGGCCGTCGCCAGTTCGCGCCGGCTCTCCAGCCGGTCGTAGAGCCGGCCGACGTAGGCGTTCTCCGCCCGCAGCTCCCGGGCCCGCCAGTCGTCGGAGGGCAGGGCGGCGCCCGAGCCCGCCCCGGTCCCGGCTCCGGCATCGACACCGGCGGGACGTTCGGACGAGGACGACGACGTGGGGACCATGGCCAGCTCCATTGACTCAGGGGTCCTCGACCGACCGGGCGACCGAGGGTGGCGGTGCGAGGACCGCCGTGTGCGACACGGGAAGGCCCGGGGCCGGCGCCTGCGCTCGGCCGGCGGCCCGGGACGGGGACACTCAGGATAATGATCTTGGGAAAACGGCGGACCCGGAAGCCGGTGCCGCCGTGCGCCGCGGGGGCGCGAATCCGGGCCGCTGCGCCTCCATATCCGCAGGTCCCGGCCTCGGCGGACAATTCTGCGGTACGACGGGGGCCTTGCCGCAAGACCCCCGGTGCGCTATAAGTTGGGAGTGGAAAGGAGTGGGTCGACCTCCTTCCCGTTCATCGTCCGCAGTGGTCGGACACCCCCGTACGAAGCGCGGTGAGCCCGCGTCCCGCCGTGCCCTCCGCTGCCGCCGCGCCGGTGCCGCGCCCGTTCGGACGGGTCGGTCGGGGGCATGCCGGAGTCCCCGGAGCCTCTCACACTCCGCGGCGCGGATGGGTGGCCCCGGGCGGCGGCCGGATCCCGTACCAGAGGCCTCCGCGCCCCGCCCATAGGTTGGCTCTATGAGGTCATAGCTCCGGGCCCCCTACAGCAGTGCAGACTGCGGAGGTTTGCTACGAACGTCCGTCTGCCGCTCGCCCGTCCGGAGGAACGCCCGCCATGTCCCGCCCGATCCGCATCGCGATCGTCGGAGCCGGCCCCGCCGGCATCTACGCCGCAGACGCCCTGCTCAAGTCCGACGCCGCCCAGGCCCCGGGCGTCTCCATCGACCTGTTCGAGCGGATGCCCGCGCCGTTCGGCCTGATCCGCTACGGCGTCGCCCCCGACCACCCCCGGATCAAGGGCATCGTCACCGCGCTGCACCAGGTCCTGGAGAAGCCCGGCATACGCCTGTTCGGCAACGTCGACTACCCGAACGACCTCACCCTGGACGACCTGCACCGCTTCTACGACGCGGCGGTCTTCGCCACCGGTGCGACCGCCGACCGGGCACTCGACATCCCCGGCGTCGGCCTGGACGGCTCCCACGGCGCCGCCGACTTCGTCTCCTGGTACGACGGGCACCCCGACGTCCCCCGGACGTGGCCGCTGGAGGCCCGCAAGGTCGCCGTGCTCGGCGCGGGCAACGTGGCGCTCGACGTGGCCCGCATCCTCGCCAAGACCGCCGACGAACTGCTCTCCACCGAGATCCCGCCGAACGTCCACGCCGGCCTGACGGCCAACCAGGCGCTGGAGGTGCACGTCTTCGGCCGCCGCGGCCCGGCCCAGGCCAAGTTCAGCCCCATGGAGCTGCGGGAGCTCGACCACTCCCCGACCATCGAGGTCGTCGTGGACCCCGAGGACATCGAGTACGACGACGGCTCGATCGCCGAGCGCCGCGCCAGCAAGCACGCCGACATGGTCGCCTCCACCATCGAGAACTGGGCCATCCGCGACGTCGGCGACCGCCCGCACCGCGTCCACCTGCACTTCTTCGAGTCGCCCGTCGAGGTGACCGGCGAGGACGGCCGGGTGAGCGGCCTGCGCACCGAGCGCACCGAACTCGACGGCACCGGCAACGTCCGGGGCACCGGCCGGTTCACCGACTGGGACGTCCAGGCCGTCTACCGCGCCATCGGCTACTACTCCGACGAGCTGCCGAAGGTGCCCTTCGACCCGATCAGCGGCACCGTCCCCAACGAGGCCGGCCGCGTCCTGACCGCCGACGGCTCCCACCTCGCCGCCACCTACGTGACCGGCTGGATCAAGCGCGGCCCCGTCGGTCTGATCGGCCACACCAAGGGCGACGCCAACGAGACCGTCGCCTGCCTGCTGGCCGACCACGCCGCCGGCCGCCTCCCCGGCGCCGTCGCGCCCGAGCCCGACGCGGTGGTGGCCCACCTGCGCGGCCAGGGCGTCCGCTTCACCACCTGGGACGGCTGGAAGGAACTCGACGCGCACGAGCGCGCCCTCGGCGCGGCCGAGGGCCGCGACCGCGTCAAGGTCGTCGACCGCGAGGAGATGCTCCGCCACAGCGGCGCCTGACGCCCCGCCCGGGGCCGGCATGCCCGGGGGTGCCGGCCCCGGCGCACGCTCCTGGCCCCGGCGGACCGCCGGACCGCTGGACTCGACGGCGGCGGGTCCGCGGGCCGCTGCGGCGCCGCGCAAGCGTCGGCCTTCAGGCCGGACGGCGGGACGGCACCCGGGTCAGCCGGTCGGGGTGGAGAGCGCGGCCGTGAAATGGGCGGGCAGGCTGCCGGCGGTGAGGGCGGCGGCCAGGTCCTTGGCCTCGTCCTCGGTGAAGGTGCCGCTGATCACGGCCGATCCGCCGGTGATCGCCTCGGCGACGTAGGGGGCCGAGAGGACCGTGCCGTCCACCGTGACGGCCATCTGGTTGGTGGGCTGCGGCTGCGGGGCGATCCTGCCGGTGAGGGCGGCGAAGGCGGTGCCGCCCTGCGGGGTGAAGTCCACCTGGACCTGCCAGCGGCCCACGGTCTGGCTGTCGAGCACTGCCGAGGCCTTCGCGACGTCGGTGCCCTGGAGGGCGGCCGGGGCCAGCGCGTACTTCATCACCACCGGGGCCGCCTTGGTGGCGGTGCCGCAGATCGCCACGGCGGTGCCCGGATCGACGGCGGCGGGGAGGGCGGCGGCCGGTGCGCCGCAGCTCAGCGCGGCGAACCCGGCGGCGAGTTCGGGCGGCACCGTGCCGGTCGGGGCGACCTCCGCCGCGCCGGGGGACGGGGTACCGGCTACCGCCACGGCCAGGACCGGGCGGAAGTCCAGCGCGGCCCGGCGGCCGAGCGCCGCGAGGCGGTCCCCGGCGACCTGTCCGGCGACCGAGAGCCGCAGCGCGGCGGCCGCCGGCTCGACCCGGGCGTCCGGCAGGCCGCGCGCCTCGGCGCGCTTGCGCAGCAGTTCGGCCGCCTGCTTCAGCTGCCCCTCGTCCAACGGGTGGTCGGGGGTGTAGACGGCGACGGTCCGGCCGGTGGGTGTGGCGGTCGACGGGGCGGGCGGCGGCCCGGGCCGGGAGTCGCCGCCGGAGGAGCACGCGGTGACGGCCGCCCCGGCGAGCAGGAGCGCGGCCGCCGAGAGGAACGCGCGGGGGCGGTGCCGGACCGTCGCGGAGGTGGTTGCCATGGCGTCAGTCTGCCAGCACGGCCGGCGCGCCGGGGGCGAACGGCCAGGCGGGCAATGGGCGTTCCGCTCCGCCGCGCCCGACCGCCGGTCGCGCCGGACCTCCGGGACCCCTGTCGGCCCCGGTCAGCCCGTGCGGTAGGAGAGCACGAAGTCGTCGAAGGCGTGCCGGCCGGGGCGGGCGGCCGCCTCGTCCAGGGCGCGCCGGATGTCGTGGAGCTGGGCGACCGTCATCTGCAGGGGCGGCTCGTCGGGTTGGTAGGTGTACCGGATCGGGTAGTCCACCCCCGGCCGGTCGGTCATCTCGATGTGGCAGCCGAGCACGTGGCTGACCGGGTGGTCGGCGGCGAAGGCGATCAGCCGGTCGATCGTCGCGACGTAGGCGTCCCAGTCGGCGATGTAGAGCCGCCCCGGGTAGACGGTGTCGCCGGTGAGCAGGAAGCCGGTGAACGGGTCGTAGTAGGTGATGGCGGCCTCGTGGTGGCCGGGACTGGTCAGACAGGTCAGCGTCCGCCCGCCGAGGTCGAGCCGGGCCGGGAGGTCGGGATCGTCGCCCAGCCCGAGGAACGCCCGGACGGTGTCGGCGGCCGCGTCCACCACGACGGTGTCGGGCCGGTCGGCGAACTGCGCGTCCCCCGCGACGTGGTCGCCGTGGCCGTGACTGTGCAGGACGAGCAGCCGGTAGCCGGTGCGGGGGTGGCGGGCGAGCCACCGCGCGACCAGCTCGTCGACCACGCGGCGGAGCGGGAAGAGCTCGGGGGACGCGGTGGCGCCGGTGTCGATCAGTACCGCCCGCTCGCTGCCGAAGAGCAGGAAGAGGAACGGCGCCTCGTAGTTCACGGCCATGTTCTGCCGGAGGATCACGGTGTGCTCGTCGTAGTGGTGGACCTGGAGTTCCGGGTCGGTGTTGTGCTTCGCCGACTCCGAGCCGTGGATCCAGCGCACGTCCAGGGAGCGCCCGGCGGCGTGCTCGGCCAGGTTCGAGAAGTCGATCGGGGCCGGAGAGCCCATCGGGGCCGGGGGGCCGGCCGGGTCCGTGCAGGCGGTCGGGTGCGGGCCGGAGGTCATGCGGTCTCCCGTCGGTGTCGTTCGCACCGGCCGGGTGCGCCACCCGCCCCGTCCGGCGTCGGCTCGACCGGGAGCCGCCCTCGCGAACCTAGCAGCCGCCCCCGGCCCCGGGAGCCGGGCGGGCCCGGTCAGAAATCGTCGGCGCCGTTGCGCAGCTCGTACGTCCAGTAGCCGGTGGCCCAGGCCGCCGGGTCGACGGCGATGCCGCCGTTGCCGGGGGCCTTGACGGTGGCCGGGCCGCTGCCGCCGTCGAGGGCGACGGAGAAGGCGGTCACCGGCTCGTTGTTCTCGTGCACGCCGCCGTCGGACAGCTTCACGAGGGCGTAGGCCGGGGCGCCGGCGGTGAGGACGACGGGTGCGGCGGGCCTGCTCTTGGCCACGGCGGGCACGTTCTCGCGGTGGCTCTCCAGGAACCGGATCCGGGGGTACTCGCTCAGCCGGCAGCTGTGGCCGGAGGTGTTCTTCGCGGTCAGGACGAGGTGCGTGTAGGGCGGGCCGTCCTGGAGGGCGGCGCTGATGGCGACATCCTTGACGGCGCAGAGCGGCGCGGACGCCGCCGCCGGATCGGCGGGTGCCTGCGTGGCACCGGTCGGCCGCGCGGAGGGGGTGCTCGTCCCGGCGCCGGCGCCGGCGCCGGTCTTGGCGCCGGAGGGGGCGGCGGTGTTCGGCGCGGTGCCGGCGGCGGTACCGGCGGAGGTGGTGGTGGCCCCGGTGGCGGTGGGCGTGGACTGCGCGGCCGTCGTGGGCGCCGGTGCGGTCCCGCTGTCCGCGGGGTTCCCGCCGCAGGCGGTGAGGACGAGGGCGAGCGCGGCGGCGCCCGTCGCGGCCAGGGCGGTGGTGCGTCGGCGGTGAGTGGTGCGCATGGGAGGCCCCCGGTGTCTGTGGTGCGGTGCGGAACCCGGTCTGCCGGGTCTGGGCACGACCTTGGCCCGGGGGCCGTTCCGGCCGCCAGGGCCGGCCGCGGATTCGGGACGCTGGAATGTTCTTCGGCCTCTGACCTGCGCGAACGTGGCGGCCTGGAACGGCCGCGCGGAACGGCCGGGTCGGGCGGAGCGGCTCGGGCGGGGTGGCGGGAGGATCGGCGCCGGCCGGGAGAAATACCCCCTTGGGTATATTCGAGAGGGCGGCCGGTCGGGCCGCCCCGAAGAAGAAGGAGGGCGTCATGTGTCGACGCGTCGTCTGTCGGTCCTGCGGAAAGCCGGGCTACGCCGGGTGCGGCATGCACGTGGACCAGGTGCTGGCCGGGGTACCCCGGGCCGACCGCTGCGCATGCGGGAAGGACGGCGGCCGGGCCGCCGGAGGCTGGCTGGGCAAGCTGTTCGGCCGCCGCTGACCGGCCCGGCGGGGCGCGGCCGAAGGGACGAGGCTCGGCCGCGACCGGTGGAGCCGTGGGGTGCGGTGGGGAGTCGCGGTCAGGGGGTGCGGAGCGGGAGGGTGCGGAGGTGGCCGCCGAGGTTCCCGTCGTCGGTGCCGAGCACGGTGTCGGGGGTGTCGGGCAGGCACTCCACGCCCTCGACCTTGCGCCCCGGGAAGGCCGCCAGGACGGTCGGCGGGGTGCACCGGCGCGGCGGGCGTCGCATCGCCGCGCTCCTCGCCGGGTAGGGGAGCAGCCGGGGGTGAGTCCATGCGGGGTGCGGCGGGGGCGTCGTTCGTGGTGGTGTCGGGGGTCTGCTGGCTGGTGCCCGCGGTGCTGAGCGCCTGGGGGATCCTCGAACTGCGGGACCACGGCCCGGCGCTGGTGGCCGCGGGCTGCTTCGCGGCGGTCGTGCTGGGCTGCGTGGCCGCCGTGGTCCGGTTGGCCACGGGGAACGCGGAGCGGACGGCGGCCGCCCTGTCCGGCCTGCTGGCCTCCTGGATCGGCCTCCTGGTCTGCGGGTTCGGCATGCAGGAGCAGCAGCTGCTGCACGACCGGGGGGTCACCTCCGAGGCCGAAGTGGTCCGGACGGTCGTCGGCTCGGACCCGATGGCCGGTCAGGGGCCCTCCGTGACCGGGGCCGACGTGCGGCTGGCCGACGGGACCGAGGTCGCCGGCATCGGGACCGGGGGCAGGCGCGTCGCGCTCGGTGACCGGCTCCAGGTGACCGTGGACCCGCGAGGCACCGTCGATCCCCGCCTCGGCCCGCGCCCCGGTCCGGCGGACCGCACGGTGGCCGTCGTCCTGCTGGTCGTGATGGCCGGGCTCGCCCTGTTCGGGGGTGCCGCGATGGCCGACGAGCTCTGAGGCGGCGAGCTCCGGGCCGGCGAGCTCCGGGCCGACCGGGTCGGCCCGGGGGGGGCGGGATCAGCGGGGGGCCGGCCCGATCTCGGTCGACCCGCCGGCGCACGGGGGAGCGGCGCGCCGGCACTCCCGGGGCGGGCAGTCCGCGACGGGTGCGGCGGACGGCTCGTGGCGGGTGAGCAGGGACCAGAGCACCCAGCCGGTGACCCCGGTGCGGGTGACCGCGACCTTGCCCCAGCGGGTGCCGAGCGGGGAGGTCCAGGTGTCCAGGACCTCGACCCGGTCGCCGCAGTGCGTCAGGCCGAGCACCGTGTCGTTGACCGAGTGGTCGCGGCGGACGTTGGCGGCGCCCGCCGCGACCTCCCAGCCGGTGCGGCCGTTCTCGGGCGGCCGGGGCGCGGGGTCCGCGCCGGCCGGCCGGTCGCCGCTGGCGGCCACCGCCGGCAGGACCAGGATCGTCAGGGACAGGACCGCCGAAGCGGTCCGTCCGATCAGGCGCACCGGGAACTCGGTCGAACGGTCTGTGTGGGCATGTACGGCAGAACGAGCGGGCGATGCGTGTGCGGACCGTTTCCGCCGCGCGCCACCCGGACGGCGGCTGCCGACTCGGTCGATCGGGTGGCGTCCCGTGTCCCGGCCCGGCGGGGGCCGGTGGGGCGCCGCACCGCCGCCGGGCAGACCCGGTGGGCCCGGGTGCCGGGGGCCGGTCAGCCCCGCGGCCGCCGGCCGACCCGCAGGGCCCACAGGATCAGCGGCACCTGGAGCGGCAGCCGGGCCACGGCGAGGGCCGGCAGCGGGGCCGGCCGGTGCCGCCAGTCGTAGGCCATCTTCACGTTGGCCGGGAACACGGCGGCGAAGAGGCCCGCCGCGGCCAGGGCGCCGACCCGCCGGGTGCGCGGTACGGCGACCACCGCGCCGATGGCGAGTTCGGCGACGCCGCTCGCGTACGTCCAGCCCCGCCGGCTGCCCGGGAGCCGCTTGGGCACGGTCGCCTCGAACGGGCGGGGCGCGGCGAAGTGCAGCACCCCGGCGCCGAGCAGCAGACCGCTCAGGAGCCGGGTGGAGAGTCTCGATCGCTTCACGGTCACTCCTCGGACGATGTGGTGCCCCGGATGCGGTCGGCGGGGCGTGCCGGGGGCCGCGCCCGGCGATGGTTACCGAACAGTAGCGTCCCGTCGTCCGGGCGGGAAGGCGTCCCCGGGACCGCCGGTGTGCCACGCGCTGTCCGGGAGGAGGGTCATTGACAGGCGGTGCCGCGGCTCGGTGTAATCCGGAGCGCAGGATGACGGGCGGTGCTGGTTCGGCCACCTGCCGGGCCCTCGGGGAAGGCGGGACGTCGTGGACGCGGACACCGGAGCGGCCCCGGCCGGGGAGTCGGCGATCGACGCGCTGTACGCCCGGGACCGGGCCTGCCACGCGCTGGGCATCACCCTCGACGAGGTGTCCGCCGGACGGGCGCTGATGCGCATGCGGGTCGGCCCGGACATGGTGAACGGCCACGGGACGGCGCACGGCGGCTTCCTGTTCCTGTTCGCCGACGCGGCGTTCTCCTACGCGTGCAACAGCCACGGACCGGTGACCGTGGCCCAGGCCGCGCAGGTGACCTTCCTGGCCCCGGCCGAGGCCGGCGACGAGCTGGTCGCGGAGGCGGTGGAGCGGGCCAGCGCCGGGCGGCAGGGGATCTACGACGTGACCGTCCGGCAGGCGACGGGCAAGGTCGTCGCGGAGTTCCGCGGGCAGAGCGTCGTCATCGCCGGCCGGCCACCGGTGGGCTGACCGGCCCACCCGGCGGCCCACCAGCGACAGACCGGCGGCCCCGCCCGCGGCGCTCAGTCCCGGGGCCGCCCGTGCTGCTCAGTCCCGGGGCCGCTCGTCCACCACCTGACGGAGCTTGCCCGTCCGGGGGTTGGTCGCCAGCTCGGCGCGGGGCACCCACTCGACGGCGAGGTGGTGGATCGCGCCGGACGCCACCTCGGCCGGGTAGAGCGGCACGGCCGCGTACACGGCCGCGACCAGCCGTTCGCCGAGCCCGCCCGGCGCCGCCGGCGGCGGCCCGGTGTACCCGAGGCGCAGCACGAGGCCGTCCCGGCCGTCCCAGCGGCGCTGCACCAGCTGCAGGCCCGAGATGACCCGGTCGGGGTCGGCGGCGAGCAGTACCGCGCGGATCTCCTCGGTCGGCAGGGCCACCGTGCCCACCCGGGCGCCCTCGTTCGACCGGCCGACCAGCCGGAACGTCCCGCGCTCCGGGTCGACCCACTCGGCGCGGTCCCCGGTCGGGTACCGGAGGATCGGCATCAGGGTGCGGAACAGATTGGTGACCACGACCCGGCCGGGCACGCCCGCGGCCGTGACCGGCTCGCCGGTCACCTCGTCGACCAGCTCCACCACCGTGCGGTCCGGGAAGGCCTCGTGGACGCGGACGTCGTCGCCCGGCACCGGCGCGCCGACCAGGCCGGCGTCGTTCGAGGCGTAGCCGACCGAGGAGACGGCCGCCTTCGGGAAGGCCTGCGACAGGATCGGCCGCAGGTCGGCGAAGAGCAGGTCGCCGCCGAAGAGCAGCAGTTCCACGGAGTCGGCGCTGCGCCCGCGCCGGACCAGGCACTCGGCCACCGCGCTGAGCTTCATCGGCTCGCCCGCGAGGACGTGCACGCCGAAGCCGGTGATCAGGTCGACCACGTAGTCGTCCGGCGCGGCGCAGCCGACCGGCAGGCGGACGTTCTCCACCGGCGCGTGGTGCAGCGCGTTCTCGATGTAGAGGAAGCCGCCGTAGAGTTCGCCCGCGCAGAACAGGTTGGCCACCCGGTGGCCGGGTTTCAGACCGGCCCGGACCATGCCCGCGCCGAAGGCGGTGACGGAGTCGGCGTGCTCGGTGCGCGACCAGGGGGAGAACTTCGGGACGCCGGTGGTGCCCCCGGTCTTGTAGACGCCGGCGTCGGTGAGCGGGCCGGTCAGCAGCCGGTTGTCCGGCCAGGTGTTGGCGGCCCAGAACGCGGTCTGGTCGATGAGGGGAAGTTCGGTGAGGTGCGAGATCGTCCGGGGGACGTCGCGGTACGCCTCCGCGTAGAACGGCGAGTGGCCGCGGGCGAAGTCGACCAGCTCCTGAAGCGGTTTCGCGGGCACTGCTCCTCCTGTCGATCGGTGGGCGGGGAAGGCGCTGATGGTCCGTCGGTTCGGTGTTAGGCCGGGAGGTGCGGGTGCCCGATCCAGCTGTGGGCGAGGCGCTGGACGGTCGAGCCGTCCCGGTCGGCGAGTTTGTAGTCCAGGTGGGCGGCGGACCACGCGTTGGTGGGGACGCGGAAGGCCGGACGCTCGGCGAGCAGGGTCCGGACGACCACCTCGGCCACCTCCCGCGCGGGCTGGCCGGCGGCCTCCCAGCCCTGGGCGCCGAGCCGGTCGAGGTAGTCGGCGAAGGTGCCCGCGTACGGGCCGGAGGCGGCCAGCAGGGTCGAGCGGTCGATGTCCGGGAACACGCCGAACGCGGTGTCCGGGACGAAGCCCGGTACGACCACCGACACCTGCACACCGTGCGCCGCGGCGACCGGGGCGAGGCTCTCCATGAACCCCTCGACGGCGAACTTCGCCGCGCAGTAGGCCTCGTTGAACGGCTGGCCGACGACGCCGTGCACGCTGCCGATCGTGACCAGGCGGCCGCGGGCGGCCCGCAGCAGCGGCATCGCGGCCCGGCTGACCGCGACGACGCCGAAGAAGTTCACCTCCAGGTTGGCCCGCAGCGCGGCCGCGGTCGACATCTCCAGGGTGGGATCGGAGTTGGAGACACCGGCGTTGTTGACCACCGCGTCCAGCCGGCCGTACGCCCCCCGCACCTCGTCGAGGCAGGTGGTCACCGAGTCGGCGTCGGTCACGTCGAGGCGGCGGACGTCCACCGCGGCGCCGGCGCGGTCGGCGGCCGCGCGCAGGGCGTCGGCCCGGCCGGGCTCGCGTACGGCCGCGACCGTGCGGAACCCGGCCCCGGCCGCGGTGACGGCGGTGGCCAGCCCGATGCCCGAGGACGCCCCGGTGACCAGCAGGACACCCCGGTCCGGCGTCATGAGGTCTGCTCCGCCGGGGCGGGCGGGGTGGCGGTGGCCGGTCCGGCGTCGGCGGGCGGCTCCTGCGCCCCTTCCCGCTCGGTCGCGTCGAGCAGCGGCTGGATGCCGAGTGCCGGCAGGAAGGAGAGCGCCGCCAGCAGGGTGCCGCCGGCCATCACCGTCCGGGCCGCGTCCAGGATTCCCAGCGGACCGGTCAGCAGCGAGACGGCCAGCCCGCCGGCCAGGGCGGCGAGCGGGATCACCCCCCAGGTGACGGTCCGGAAGGCGGCGTGCATCACCCCCTGGTGCCGCGCCGACATCCGGGACTGCCGGGTGGGGGCGCTGCAGACGTTGATGCAGGACATGAAGAAGCCGTAGCAGCCCATCGTCACGGCGATCACCGGTCCGGCCGACAGCGCGGGCGCGGCGAGCACCCCGAGGCCGACCAGGCAGTGCAGCAGCAGCGACCAGGCCAGCGTGCGCCCCAGGCCGAGGCGTTCACTGATCCTCGGGGCGACCACCGCGCCGGCCAGGGCGCCGACCGCGGCGACCGACATGGCCGCGCCGAAGACGCCGACCGAGACGTCGAGGCCCCGGTAGGCGAGCACGGGCAGCACCGTGACGAAGATCGGCCCGCCGCAGTTGAGGGTCACCGCGGCCGCCACCACCCGGCGCAGCACCGGGTCGGCCCGGTTGAGCCGGAAGCCCGCCGTCAGCCGTTCCCGCACGGAGCCGGTGGCGACCGTCCGTTCGCCCCAGGCCGGCATCCGGCGGAAGCAGGCGGCGGAGACCAGGTAGCTGGCCGCGTCGACGAGCAGGGCGGCGACGCCCAGCGCGCTGTAGAGGCCGGCCGCGATCGACGGCCCGGCCACCTCCGACACCGAGCCGCTGCCCTCCAGTCTGGAGTAGGCGAGGACGAGTTGGTCCTTCGGCGCGACGGCGGGGACGGCGACGAGGTAGCCGACGTTGAAGAAGATCGTCGCGCCGCTGATCACCGCTACGCAGCCCACCAGCAGTGGCGTGGAGAGCGCGTCCAGCCAGTACGCCAGCGGGACGGCCGCGACGGCGACCAGTCGGACGAGGTCGCAGACCAGCATCGTCCGGCGTTTGTCCCAGCGGTCGACCAGCACGCCGGCGACCGGGCCGAGCAGCGGGATGCCCAGGTACTGGGCCATCGCCACGACGCCGACCTGGAGGGCGCTCGCGTGCAGCACGAAGATCATCAGGGTCGGGACGACGAACACGGTGACCCGGTCGCCGACCGTGCTGACCGTCTGGCCGGCCCAGAACAGGTTGAACCCGCGCCCGAGCGAGACGGGCCTGCGCGGCTTCACGGACCCTTCCGGTTTCACGAGCCCTTCCGGTTTCACGAGCCCTTCCGGCTTCACGGGCTTCCGCGGCTTCACGAGCCCTCCCGGACGACGAGGCCGGCCGTCTTGCCCGTCCGGCCGTTGCTGACCAGCTCGTCCACCCGGCGCACCCGGAAGGACTCCGGATCGTGCTGGAAGGCGGTGCTGAGCGTGAAGGTCGCGGACAGCACGGCCCTGCGCAGCCGCTCGGTGTCGGGCGGTCCGCCCGGGCCGGCGAGCAGCAGCAGCTCGACCGTGGCGGCCCGGCCGTGCTCCTCGGTGATCACCACCTGGGCCCGGGACACCCCCGGCTCCCGCTCCGCCCGTGCGATGACCTCGTCCACGTGCAGTCCCAGCCCGCGGACCTGCACCACGCTGTCCCGGCGGCCCAGGACCCGCATCGCGGAGCCCGGCCGGCCGCACGGACAGGCCAGCAGCGTCCCCGCGTCGCCGGTGCGGTAGCGCAGCACCGGGTTGAGCACCGCCGGGTCGAGCGTGGTGAAGTCCAGCAGCTCCGCCGCGCCGACGTGCACCAGCTGTTCGGGCAGCGGGTGGAAGGTGTCGGCCGGACAGTCCGGGGTGTTGGTCCCGACCACCCAGGTCTCCGTACTGCCGAACATGCCCCACCGGCGCGCCCGCGGGGCGACCGCGGCCAGGTCCGCCTCCAGCTGCGGCTGCCACGCCTCGCCGAGCCAGAGCACCTTGCGCAGCGCCGGCAACTCCAGCCCGGCGTCCCGCGCCCGGGCGAACCAGAGCCGGAGCACGCTAGGTGTCCCGCCGATCGCGGTGACCCGGGCGGTCGCGAAGAACCGCAGCCAGTCGGCGTACTCGTCGGTGGCGACCGAGCCCACCGCGAGGATCCGGCACCCGGCGAGGTCGGCCAGCGCGGCGGCGAGGAAGTGCGCGCCCCACATCCGGCCGGCGCCCCAGGCGTTGACGAAGACGTCGTCGCGCTCCAGTGGCCGCCACCGCGCGTGCACCCCGGCCATGTAGAAGCCGGTGGGGGCGTGGCCGACCTTGGGCGCTCCGGTGCTGCCGCCGCTCTGGAAGAGCCAGGTCGCCCCGGCGCCCGGGGCGGCGCGGGGTTCGAGGTGCGCGAGGGCGGCGTTCAGGCCGTCCTTGTCCAGCGGCGGCAGCGCGGCGAGCCCGTCGAGCGTGCGCGGGGCCGCGCAGTCCGCGTAGCGCAGCGCCAACTCCGGTACACCGCAGAGACGTTCGAGGGTGCGCCGGGCGACGTGCAGCCGCGGCTCGGCCGCGTCCGGGGGGAGTGAGAACAGCTCGGTCATCGCGTCCGGGTCTCCGTTTCCGAGGTGGGCGTGGCCGGTTCGCCGCCGCGGCCGGCCAGCCAGGCGGCGTGGGCGTCCCGGTAGGCGGTGAACCGGGCGCGGGTGATGTCCCGTTGCAGGGTGCGCTGCGGGTCGTCCAGGTCCGGTGCGATCACCCCGTCCGGTTCGAGTTCGGAGAACCAGTACCGTTCCCCGTCGAAGAGGAAGTCGACGCAGAAGAACGGCATCGGCAGCCGCTCGGCGAAGTAGGCGGTGGCGGCGGCGAGTTCGGCCGGGACGGGCGGGAACTCCATGGCGCCGCCCCGGCTGGCGTTGGCCACCGGCGAGCCCGGCTCCGGGATCCGCTTCATCACGGCGTACGGCTCGCCGTCGACCACGTACACCCGGTAGTCGACCGTCCCGTCGCCGAGGTAGGGCTGGACCACGAGCGTGGTGTCCCCGCCCTGCGCCAGGCTGGCCAGGCCCCGGAGGTCCTCGGCGCTGCGGGCCAGGTTGATCCCGCCACCGCCGCACCAGCCGGCCGGCTTCACGATGGCCGGGTAGGTCATACCGCCCAGCGCCACCTCGTACTGGTGCTTGGCGATGTCGCGGCCGGTGCCGATCCGCACGGTCGGCACCGGGGGGACGGGGGAATCGGCGAGGTGCAGCAGGGTGGCCAGCTTGTCGTTGCCGATGAGCGACATCAGCGGGGGGAACGGCAGGTAGAACCCGGCCTGTTCGAGCACGGCGTAGAGCGCGTACTGGTTGAAGACGTCCATCGACTGGTACGGCAGCGAGTAGAGGGCGGTCACGAAGAGGGTGTCCTGCGGTGAGACCGCCTCGTCGTCCACGTAGACCACCGGCCGCCCGCGTACGGTGCCGTCGACGGTGACCGCGTCGGGGGCGTGCCTGGTCCAGCTCATCCCCAGGCCCTCGGCGACCTCCGCGTAGAGGTCCCAGAAGAAGGGGTGCCAGGTCGCCGCCATCCTGGTCGACTCCCGGTCGGGGAAGATCCAGCACATCCGGCGCAGCGGCCCGGCGCCGGGCGCGGTGGGGGGTGGGGTCACGGCGTGTCCTTCCGAGGGGGTGCGGACGAGGGGGCGCCGGGCTGCTCGGACCACCAGCGGCGGCCCGGCTCCGGGAGGGTGTCCACCGGGTCGTAGTACAGGTGGCGCCGGTCGAGCACGGCGTCGAGGTCGGTGCTCTCGCGGGCCTCCGGTGCGGTGCGGTAGTCCTTCGTCCAGGAGGAGATGCCGCGTTCGCGGTCGTAGGCGACCGCCTGGTGCACCCAGCGCTTGCCGAGCTGGGGGACGTCGCAGACGATCCGCGGGGTGGCGTAGCCGGGCAGGTAGCCCATGATCGCCTCCTGGAGCCGCTGGGCCCGGTGCACCGGAGTGCGCCAGTGCTCGGCGCCCGGGATCATGTCGCAGAGGTAGAAGTAGTAGGGGAGGATGCTCGCCTCGCCCTGGAGGGCGAAGCAGAGGTCCAGCAGGTCCTCGGGGGTGGCGTTGACCCCGCGCATCAGCACGCCCTGGTTGCGCACGTCCCGCACGCCCGCGTCCAGCAGCGCCCGGGCCGCCTCGGCGACCAGCGGCGTCACCGACTGCACGTGGTTGGCGTGGGTGTGCACGGCGAGGCTGACCGACCGGCGGGCCGCGACGGCGGCCACCCGGCCCAGCCCCTCGACGATCCGCGGCTGGAGCCAGTGCTGCGGCAGGCCGATCACCGCCTTGCTGGCCAGCCGGATGTCGCGCACCGACTCCAGCTCCAGCAGCCGCAGCAGGAACGTCTCCAGCTGCGGCCAGGGCACGTTGGCGAGGTCCCCGCCGGAGACCACCACGTCGCGCACCGACGGGGTGCGCTTGAGGTGGTCGAGGATCTGCTCCTGCCGGTCCACCGGCCGCAGCGCCAGCCTGGTCTTGGTGACCTGGGGGGTGGAGTTGCCGACCAGGTCCATCCGGGTGCAGTGCCCGCAGTACTGCGGGCAGGTGGCGGTCAGTTCGGCCAGCACCTTGGTGGGGTAGCGGTGGGTGAGCCCCTCCACCACCCACATCTCGGCCTCGTGCAGGGAGTCGCGTTCGGCCTTGGGGTGGCTCGGCCAGCGCGGGTGGCGGTCCGCGCGGACGGGCAGCATGTAGCGGCGGACCGGATCGGCCAGGAAGGCCTCGGTGAACGCCTGCGGCACGGTCGGTGCGTGCGGCGCCATGGTGTTCAGCATCTGCGGCGGCAGCAGCATCGACATGGTGGCGAACCCGGCCTGGTCGGCGGCGAGTTCGTCGTAGAAGCGGTCGGTGAGCAGCGATCCGACGACGCCCCGCAGCTGCCGGGCGCTGCGCACGCAGTGCGCCCGCTGCCACTGGGCGTCCCGCCACTGCGCCGCGGTGACGTGGCGCCAGCCCGGCAGCCGGCGCCAGTCCGGCTCGGCCAGCGCGGTCCGGACGTACTGGTAGGGCTGCCGGGTGGGTTGGCGGTCCATCGGGCGCTACTGGCCGGTGAAGCGGGTGGCGAAGCGGGTCCGCAGTTCGCGCTTGAGCACCTTGCCGGTCGGCCCGAGCGGGAAGTCCTCCGGTGTCCGGGCGATGCTCACCGCGGCGAGCGTGGCCAGTCCGGCGCCGGCGAGCGCCTTGTTGGCGGCCTCCTGGACCTCCTCGGCGGTCGCCGCCGCGGCCTCGGCCTGCAACCGGACGACGGCGAGCGGCCGTTGGCCCTCACCCGGCGCCCCGGGCACGCCGATCACCGAGCAGTCCTGGACGAGCTCGCCGCAGTCGGCCAGCAGCACCTCCTCGATCGGCAGGCTGTAGACCGGGCCGGCCGCGGTGTCGATGACGTCCACCGTCCGGTCGAGGTGGTAGAAGTTGCCCTCGGCGTCGCGGCGCGCCACGTCGCCGGTGAGCCAGTGGCCGGCCAGTTCGAAGCTCGCGGTGAGCCGCGGGTCGTTCCAGTACCCCGGGGTCCGCGAGGGGGAGACGACCCCGAGCAACCCGACCGTGCCGTCCGGGAGTTCCTCGCCGTCCTCGCTGAGGATCGAGGCCCGCCGGACGACCTCCAGCGGCTTGCCGACGCAGCGGTCGTCGCGGGCACTCTCCGGTGTGGTCACCTGGCCGAACAGCGCCATGCCCATCTCGGACGAGCCCAGGCCGTCGATGAACTGCGAACCGGGCAGGTCGGGTTGTTCGGCCCGCTGCCGGGGCAGCAGCCACGGCCGGATCAGCCCGGCCGGCCGCCGCCCGAGCCGCACCAGCCGCCGGATGTGCCCGTAGTGCGCGCTGTCCCCGGTGTTGAACCAGGAGTGCACCTCGGCCGCGCCCCTGGTGGGCGGTTCGCCGGTGGCCAGCTCGACGAAGGTGCGCGGGAAGGAGGCGACCATGGTGGGCCTGAAGGCCTCCATCACCGGCTCCACGACCGCCCGCCGCCAGTCGGACATCACCACGGTCGGCAGACCGAGCAGGGTGGCGGTGAGGAAGTAGCTGAGGCCGCCCGCGTGGGTGTGCGGCATCATCGACATCAGCCGGTCGTACGGCTCCGCGGGGAAGCGCACCATCCGCGGCTGCTTGCCGTCCCAGAACTGACGATGCGCCAGCATCGTGGACTTCGGCGTGCCGGTGGTGCCCGAGGAGTGGATCAGGGCGACCACGTTGGCGTCGGCGTGCCGGTACGGGTAGACCTCGGGGAGCCGGGCCGCGCCGGCGTCGAAGGCCCGGATCTCGGCGGCCGGCACGATGAACCGGGGGCGGCGGCTCGGGGTCTCGCGGTAGGCCGCGGCGAGGCGGGTGGGATCGTCCGCCACGATGCCGACCACGCCCACGTGGTCGAGGTAGCGGACCATGACGTCGTGCCGCATGGCGTCGTTGACCAGGGCGGGGACGGCGCCGAGGGCGGTCAGCGCGAGGAAGTGCAGCAGTGGTTCCAGGCCCTCGCCGACGACGATGCCGACCGGCTCGCCGGGGCGCACGCCGTTGGCCCAGTACCAGCTGGCGTAGCAGTCGCGCAGGGCGGCGAGGTCGAGCAGGCTGTGGCCGCGCAGGACGACCGCGCCGCGGTGGTCGGTGTGGTGGCTGTAGGCGAACGGGACGGCGCGGTTCGGGTTGACCGCGAGGGCGTGGTCCAGGAAGTTGCCCGCGCCGAGGGCGGGTTCGGTCATCAGCCGTTCCCGGGCGGCGAGGGGCGCGAGGGGACTCCGGTCGCTCATGGCGGTCTCCTGGGGGAGTGGCCCGGCGGGGTCCTTGTGGAACCGGGCCGGGCGACGGTGGGGGCCGGCCCGCGCTGCGGCGCGGACCGGGTGGTGCGGGCGTGCGGGCGTGCGGGCGTGCGGGTACGACGGGGCGCCGGGTGGCGGTGCCCCGGGGCGGGGACGGCTGCCGGTGCGCCTTCGTGAACGGCCCGGCCGGGGCGGGGCCGCGGTGGGTGCCGGGCTGGGCACCCGGCTGGGTGCCGGGGTCAGTCCCGGGCGAGGATCTCGGCGACGACCCGGTGGCCGGAGCGGACGGCGCCCTCCATCAGCCCGAAGTACTCGGTGCTGGTCTCGGTGCCGGCCCAGTGCACCCGCCCGTGCGGTGCGGTCAGCGTCGGTCCGTACCGGAGCCAGTCGCCGGGCCCCCGCAGCGCCGCGTAGCAGCCCTGGCTGTACCGCTCGTCGACCCAGTCGGTGATGTGCAGGCCGGTCGGCGGCGGGAGCATCGGGAAGATCCGGGCGGCCTGCTCCACCACGGCCGCGCGCTGCCGCCGCGGGCTCAGCGCGCCGAACCGCCGGGCCTCGGCCCCGGTGACGAAGCCGGTCAGGACGCCGACCCCGCCGTCGGCCGGTGAGTCGTCCACCGTCGACAGCAGCGGGCCCTCGGCGTTGACCGACCAGCCGGAGAGGCCGTGCGCGCGCCAGAGCGGCGCGGGGTAGACCAGGGTCGCCTTCACGGCGCAGCCCCGCGCCGTCCGGTCGCCCGCCCGGGGCACCGCCGGCGGCGGCCGGTGCTCGACGGCGTCGGCGAGCAGCGGCGGCAGCGCCAGCACCGCGACGTCCGCCCGGTGGGCGCTGGCCGTCGCGTGGACGGTGACCCCGGCGTCGTCCTGGTGGACCGCCCGGACGGCCTCGCCGAGCCGCACCCGGCTGCCCAGCCGGCCGGCCAGCCGCTCGCACACCTGGTGGGCGCCGCCGGTGATCCGGTCCTGCTGGGCGCCGCCCTCGAAGGCGTTGAGGTAGCGGACGCCACCGCCTGAGCGGAGGTAGAACGCCATGTGCAGGACGGAGACGTCGGCCGGGTCGGCGGCCATCATCTCGCCGAGGAACAGCGGGAAGAAGAGCCGGGCGTCCGGGTGGGTCAGCCGCCGGTCGGCCCATTCGGCGGCGGTGAGGGTGTCCAGCCGCTCGGCGTCCGGAGTGAGCCACGGCGCGTCGGGGCGGACGGCCGCGGTGAGTTCGTCCAGCAGGTCGAAGAGGTCGCCGAGTGCCACGGCGTTGAGCGGCGGGAACCGGCCGTCCCGGGTGGTGCCCTCGGGGCCGAGGACGAACCGGCTGGCGCCCCGCATCGTGGTCGACGTGGTGTCCAGGCCCAGTTCCTTGACCAGGGCGAGGAGTTCGGTGTGCCGCTCGCCCAGGTAGGCGGCTCCGGCGTCGACCTGGCAGCCGGGCGCGACCGGCAGGCCGCGGGTGCGCCCGCCGACCCGGGTGCGGGCCTCCAGTACGGTGACGTCGATGCCCCGGGCCGCCAGCCCGGTGGCGGCGGTGAGGCCGGCGAGCCCGGCGCCGACCACGACGGCGGTCCTGACCCGGCCGGGCTCCCGAGGTGGGGGTGCCGCCGCGGCGTCGTCGGGGTCGGTCATCTGCCGGCCGCGATCTTCTCGGCGAGCGCCCGGGGCGTCGGCGCGAGCAGGAAGTCGTCGAAGGTCAGCTCCACGCCGTGGTCGCGGGCGATCGCGCTGAGCACCCGGGTGGCGATCAGCGAGTCGCCGCCGAGCTGGAAGAAGTCGGAGTCGGGCGCGACCCCGGGTGTCTCCAGTACCCGGCGGAAGACGGCCACCAGGCCGTCGACCCCGGCGGCGGAACGCTCCGCGGCGGCCGCCGCCGGTGTGCCGTGGACGGCGGTGGAGAGGGTGGTGTCAACGTTCATCGAAGGTCTCCTTTGACCTGTTCGGGGGCCGCGTACCGGCGGTGCGAGCCGGCCCGGTCGACCTTTCCGCTCGCGGTGCGCACCAGTTCGGGCACCACGGTGATCCGGCTGGGCACGAGATGGCCGGGGACCTCCGCGCGCAGGTACGCCAGGACATCGGCGTCCAGCGTTCCTCCCTTCGCGTCCGCCCGCGCCACCACATAGGCGACCAGGGCGGACCGGCCGGCGAGCGCCGCCGCGGCCACCGCCACCGCGTGCACCCCGGGGTGGCCCGCGATGTGCGCCTCCACCTCCGCCGGGTCCACCCGGATGCCCCGGACCTTGACCTCGCCGTCCAGCCGGCCGCGGTGGGTGAGGAGGCCGTCCGGGGACCCGCTCACGAGGTCGCCGGTGCGGAAGCAGCGGACGCCGTCGACGACGGTGAACCTGGCGCCGGTGGCCTCGGGCAGGCCGTGGTAGCCCAGCGCCACGGACGGCCCGCCGATCAGCAACTCACCCTGTTCGCTGATCAGTTGAACGACATGGCGGAGCGGGCGGCCGATCGGCGCCCGGGCGCCGCCGGGCCAGTCCCAGCCGGTCGGGGGCGCCTGCGGGCCGTGCAGGTCGACGGCGTGGGTGATCAGCGCCGTCTCGGTGCAGCCGTAGGTGTTGACCAGGCGGATCCGCCTGGTGTCCAGCGCGGTCCAGTCGGCCAGTCGGGCGGGGCTCGCCGGCTCGCCCCCGATCACCAGCACCCGTACGCAGTCGGGCAGGGGTGCGCCCTCCTCGGCCAGGTGGAGCACCAGCTCGTGCCAGAAGGCGGTCGGCAGGTCGAGGACGGTGATCCGCTCGCGCTCGACCATCCGCAGGAACCGCGGGAAGGACCCGCGGTGCGCCTCGTCGTCGAACACCAGGGTGGCGCCCGCGGTGAGCGTCGGCAGGATCTCCTCGAAGCAGGTGTCCCAGTTGAGGGAGGCGAACTGCAGCACGCGGTCGTCGGGGGTGAGGCCGAAGAGCTCGCGCAGCGAGGGCACCACGGCGGCGAGGGCCCGGCGGGGGGTGAGGACGGGTTTCGGCTGTCCGGTGGAGCCGGAGGTGAAGAGGAGGTAGGCCGGTTCCCCGCCGGCGGTCCCGCTCCGGCTCCCGGCGCCGTCGCGGGCGTCGCTGTGGCCGGTGTCCGCGTTCCGGCCGGTGTCCGCGTTCCGGCCGGTGTCCGCGTTCCGGCCCGGCTCCGCCGGAGGCGGGCGAAGGCTGTCCGGCGCGGCGCCGGGAACGGCATCCGGCGCGGTGCCGGGCGAATTCGGAACGCCCGCCCGGGCCGTTCTCCCCAGGTTTGCGGAGAATTCCGGCAGGGGGGCCGGGGCGATCCAATCGAGGCCGAGTCGGTGTGCCGATCCGGGATCGGCCGCGACCATTGTGCGGCAGCCGACCGCCGAGAGCATCGTCTGCGACCGGTGGGCCGGGAATGCCGGATCGATGGGGCAGTAGACCCCGCCCGCGGCGAGGATGCCGAGCAGCCCGACAACCGTTTCCGGAATGTGGTGCGCCTGCACGGCGACCACCCCCGGATCGGGCCCGAGGCGCCTGGCCAGGTCGCTCACCGCCGCGTGCAGTCGGGCGTAACCTATGGCCCGGCCGTGTCGGACGATCGCCGGGCGCTCCGGAAAGCGGCCAACGGTTTCCGTGAACGCGTCAAGTAAGTCGGAAGGAACTCTAGTGGTGCTGTTGTCATGTGACATGCCCGCCCCAAAGAATTGCTCGCAAGCGCTCATTCGCGCTCGGCGGACCGGGACTCTACCTTCGAACATGCGGTGTCACAATGGCTGTTGAGGATATTGCGGCGCCGTGGTGTGGTCGAATGGTGAACGAAGCCGTGCTGGCGAAGAATGTCCGCCGTCGCCGGATTGACGTCGGTGGCGATGGGAAAGAATGGCGCCGAGCCATGCCCCGGTGAACGTCCGCCGGCCGTTCGCGCCGGGTCCGACGGAGCCTCATGGGTGGGGTCCGCCCGCCGGCGCGGCCGGGCGCGGGCGCACCGCCCGTCCGTTCGGCGCCGCCGTCCGGGAGGTCGCGGTGAGGCGCGGGTGAGACCGCTGCGGTGTTCGGAGCCACGTCGCCGGTCGCGGGGCCTCTCCCAGGCCCTGACGACGCGGTCGCGGCCGGCGCCGCCGCCCGGACCGGTCCCGGTCGGCCGCCGCCACCGTGCGTCGGCCGGGCTCCTCCAGGGTCGGCCCGTTCCGGCCGTGGCGCGGGGTGTCGCCGCCTGGCCGGCGGTCGCGCCGCGCCCTGCCGGCCGGTGGTGACCGGTTCCTGCCACGGTCGGCCGGCGCAGGCCTGGCTGCGCGCCGACGGGGCAGACGGACCCGGAGAGAAGCCCCGGGCACCCGGGTCGGGCCCGGCTGCCGATCACCAAGGAGGAGTCGCCGTGAGTGATGCCGTACCGCCCTCGCCCTCGCTGTCCGTTGCCGAACTGTCCTCGGAGGCGGCCGAGTTGCTCAGCGCCGCAGTGCGCAGCGGCGCACCAGGGGGAGCGCCCGGCCTGGTGCTCCCGGGGGACGCGGTCGAGGCCGTCGCCGCGCTGGCCGGGGTGACCGCCCGGCTGCCCGAACTCCTCGACCAGCTCGCCTCGTTCCTCAGTAGTGAGCAGGCGGCCGGGCGCGTCGGCCCGGCCCGCGGCGAGGGGCTCGACGGGGAGCGGGCCCACGAGGCCCTGCGGGCCGCGCGCGACGCCCGCGAGCACCTCTACGAGGCGGCCCGCACCGCGGCGCTGGTCGCCGAGGCGGTGACGGCGGCCGCGACCGTGCTGGCCCCGCTCGGCATGGCCCACCCGGCGGGTCGACCGGCCGAGCCGCACGCCTGAGGGTCACGGCCGGGCCGACGCCCCCGGCCGTGACCCTCACCTGGCGGCTCGCCGGCTCGGCCGGCGGAGTCCGGAGACCGGCCCTACGGGAGGATCGGACCGATCGAGACCTGGGTGGTGTAGACCCGGCTGTTGCCGCAGTTGGCGGTCGCGGTGCCGTCGCCGAGCCGCAGGCCGCTGGTGACGGTGAGGCCGGACATGCACTTGGCCGAGACGGACCAGGCCCGGCGGGGTTCGAGGCCGGAACAGACGCCGACGCCGAACGGGCCCGACGGGTAGGCGACGCACGAGCCGGTGGTCGGGTTGTCGGCGCCGGCCCGCGCCTCGGCGGCGGTCGGGGCGGCCAGCACGGCGGCGGAGGCGAGCAGGGAGGTCAGCAGCAGGGCGGTGGTGCGGCGCATGGGGAGTCCTTCCGAGGGTGGTGGCGGCGCGCGAGGGCTGCACGGGCCAGATGGGGTCCGACGGTTTCCGCTGGGCTCCGACGGGTCGGTGAGGTGCCGTCAGTTGTGTGGGGCGGGTGAGATCCTGAGGGGGATGTGTGATGACTGTCAACGGTGTGTGACATGAGCAGGCGACTTCGCGCCACCGGGTGAGCTGCTCGGTGGTCCGCCACGGGGCGCCCCCGACTCTCGCGGGCCACCTATCGGTCAAGCGGCCGAACTGCTGGAAATGACGGGTGACAGACACCCGGGGCTGGTCCGGGCTCCGCCGCGCGCTCGCGGACCCGACCGGGCGCCAGACCCTGGAGGACCTCCGCGCCGACGGCCGCGCGATCCGCTGGGCCCGGAGCGCCGCCCGGCCCGGGGGTCCCCTTCGGGGCCGCCCCGGCCGAGGGGCGCGTGGCGGATTCTCGCGCCCCTTCGCGCCACCGCGCGCCGCAGGGCGGTCGGTCCCGGCTCTGGGCGGCGGCGGACGGCTCTGGGACCGTGGCGGGACACACCGCACACGAGGTCAGGGGGGCCGTCATGGCACGACGTTGGCTGGTCACGGGTTGTTCGTCCGGGCTCGGACTGGCACTGGCGAGAGCGGTGGCAGCCGCCGGGGACACCGTGGTGGCGACCGCCCGCAAGCCGGTGGCGCTGGACGGCCTGGTCGGCGAGCACCGGGGCCGGGTCGTCCCGGTCGCCCTGGACGTCCGCGACCCCGGGCAGTGCGCGGAGGCCGTCGCGGTGGCGGTCGACCGCCTCGGCGGCCTGGACGTCCTGGTCAACAACGCGGGCTGCGGGCTCTTCGGAGCGGTCGAGGAGGTGGGCGACGACGAGCTCCGGGACCAGCTGGAGATCCTGGTGGTGGGCCCGTGGCGGCTGGCCCGCCTGGCGCTGCCCGTGATGCGCGCGCAGCGCGGCGGACACATCCTCAACGTCTCCTCGCTGGCCGGCCGGACGGCCTTCCCCGGCCTGGCCGCGTACGTCACCGGCAAGCACGCCCTGGAGGGCATGACCCAGGCGCTGGCGGCCGAGGCGGCCCCGTTCGGCATCCGGGTCGCCGCGCTGGAGCCCGGCGGCTACGCCACCCGGTACGGCTCCTCGCTCGCCGACGCGGCCGGCCGCTCGCCGGACTACGCGGAGTTCACCGGCCCGATGCGCAGTGCGCTCGGTGCGCTGGCCGAGGTGCCCGGGGTCGGCCGGCCCGAGGACTTCGCCCGGCAGGTGCTCCGGATCGTCGAGGCCTCCGGACCGCTCCCGGTGCGGATACCGGTCGGGCCCGGCAGCGCCGAGCACCTGACGGCGGTCGAGGAGGCGGCCCGCGCCGAGATCGCCGCCGCCCGGGCCCTGTTGGCGCCGCCGCGGACCTGAGTCGGCGACCGGCCCGGCCGCGCCGGTCGCCGCAACCGCCCTCCCGGTCGGCCCCCTCCGTCGTAGCCTGGCCCGCGGGGACCCCGCTACGGCGACCGGCCGGCGGGGTGGCGGGCAACGGTGCGAGCCGGGGGGCGGCATGCGGAACACGGTCAACGGCGGGACGTTCTTCCACGCGGTGGTGCAGGGCCGGAACGTCACCATCCAGCTGCCGGCGCCCCAGGACCCGGCCCTGGCCGGACTGCCGGAGCCGAACGCGTCGTTCCCTGGGAGGGCTGGGCACTGCACAACCTCGGCGTCGCCCAGCTCGGCAGCGCCCGGTACGAGGAGGCGGCGGGGACCTTCACCCGGGCCCTGGAGTGGTTCCGGGACGCCGCCAACGCCCAGGACGCGCTGGGCGAGGTGATGGTCCTGGACCACCTCGCCGAGGCGCTGGAGCGGGCCGGGCACCCGGCGGAGGCCGTCCGGGCGCGGCGGGCCGCACTCGACGCCGCCCGCCGTACGGGCCGGCCGGTCCGCTGGCCCTTCCTGCGGCTCGCCGTGACGCTCAGGGCGGCGGGCCGCGCCGGCGAGGCGGTCGACGTCCTCGACGAGGCCGCCGCGGTCTTCGCGGACTCGGGGGACCCGAAGGGCCAGGCCGCGGAGCTGACCGCGCGCCGCGGTGCTCGGTGAGCTCGGGCGGCTCGACGAGGCCGTCGCGGCCGGCACCCGGGCCGCCGAGTTGCAGCGGGCCTGCGGCGAGGGCGACGGCGAGGCCTCGGCGCTCTACAACCTGGGCACCATGCTGGTGCGGGCGGAGCGGCTCCGGCCGGCCGAGGTGGCGCTCGGCCGGGCCGCCGAGGTCTTCCGGGCCATCGACGACGACCACGGGCGCGGGGAGTCGCTGAACAACCTGGCCTACGTGCTGATGCTGCTGGGCCGCTTCGGCCGGGCCGCCGCCGCGCAGGCCGAGGCGGCGGAGCTGTTCCACCGCAGCGACGACCACGCCGCGGAGGCGATCGCGGTCGAGGGCCTGGCCGCCCTGCGGTCCGCCCGGCCGGGCCTGCGCGCCCGGGCGGTGCCGGACTGCGGCATCGCCCGGGCGCTGGCCTCGACCCGCCGGTTCACCGCACCGCCGTGCGCGCGCTGGCGCCGCGTGCTGCTGCCTGCCTGCCTGCCTGCCTGCCGCCGCCTGCGTGCCGACCGACGGGCTGTCGCGTCGCGCCGGGCGCTGGGCCGTTCGCCGGGGCGGCTCACCCGACCGGGGCATGTCTGTCACCCGTTCGTACCGCTCGGGTGGCGAAAAGGGCGACTTGCCCGCGTTCGTGTGCAAACGTTTCGCGGGTGCCCCTCACCGGGCGCCTCTGGGGCCCGTTCCGGGCCCGGCCCGTTCGTGAGGGCGGGTGGCAGAGCAGTGATGACCTTGGAAGGCGTGAGATGTCCGTGCGTGGAAACCTTGGCAAGTTCGTCGTCACCGCGGTTCTGGCGGCCGCGGCCGTAGTGGCCGTGCCGACCGCGGCGCTGGCGCACAGCGAGCCCCAGCCGTCGTCGTCGTCGGGTCTGGCGACGGGCGCGGCCTCGGTCGGCCTCTTCGGCCCGAAGCTCAGCTGGCTGGAGGCGTTCAGCAAGAGCAACGGCTGACCGACGGCTTCCCGACACCCGGGCGCCCCGGCCGCCTCCTGCGGCCGGGGCGCCCGGCGTCGTGTCGCCCGGCGTCGTGCCGGTGCCTACGGGTGCGCGCCGTCCGGCTGGGCGGGGGCGGTCTGCTCGCCGGGGTCGAGCTCCTCGGCGGGGGGCTCACCGGGCTCACCGGCGCTCCCGGCCGGCAGGACGAGGGAGGCGACGGCGCCGCCGTCCGGGTGGTTGGCGAAGGTCAGTTCCGCGCCGATCACCCGGGCGTGGCCCTGGGCGATGGTCAGGCCGAGACCGTGTCCGCGCCCGCGCTCGCGCACGCTGGTGCGGAAGCGCTGCGGTCCGTGCCGCAGCAGGTCGTCGGGGTAGCCGGGGCCGTGGTCGCGGACGGTGATCCGCAGCCCGTCGACGCTCAGCAGCACCGGGCCCCGGCCGTGCCGGTCCGCGTTCACCAGCAGGTTGGCCAGGATCCGGTCCAGCCGGCGCAGGTCGGTGCGCACCACCGGTCCGTCGGCACCGGGTGCCGGGTCGGTCGGGGCGTCGCCCTCCGCCCGCACGGACAGGCCGACGGTCAGGCCGGTGATCGTGACCGTCCGCCGGACGGCCCGGCCGAGCGGCACGGGGGACAGGTACGGCGTCTCCGCGTCCGCGTCCAGCCGGGAGACCTCCAGCAGGTCCTCCACCAGGGAGCGCAGCGCCTGGACCCGGTTGCGGACCAGCTGGGTGGGCCGCCCCGGCGGGAGCAGTTCGGCGGCGGTGACCAGACCGGTGAGCGGGGTGCGCAGCTCGTGCGCGACGTCCGCGGTGAACCGCTGCTCGTCCTCCAACCGGCGGTGCAGCGCCTGGGACATCGAGTCGACGGCGGCGGCGAGGTCGGCGACCTCGTCCCGGCCGTCGCCCAGTTCGCCCATCCGGGTGTCCGTCCGCCCGGCGGCGATCTCGCGGGCGGCCGTCGCGGCGGTGCGCAGCCGGCGGCTGATCCGGTCGGCGACGAGCACGCCCGCCAGGACGGTGGTGAACACCGAGGCGGTGACGGTGATCAGGATGATCCGGTCGAGGTCGCCGATGGCACCGCGGTCCGCGGTGAAGTCCACCCGGACGGACAGCACCGCGCCGTCCACGGGCGCGGCCGCCCACATCGCCTCGCCCTGCGGACCGGTGGCCAGGACGGATCCCTGGTGGCCGTCCGCCGCGAGCGCGCGCAGCCGGGGCGGCAGCGCCGGATCGTCCAGGGCGACGCCCGGGCGGGCGGGTTCGCCGTTGCGGCCGTAGGAGGTGAGGGCGGAGTCCAGCGCGCCGAGTGCGGACCGGCGGGCCTGGTCGACGTGCTGACGCACCATCGCCTGGTGGACCAGCAGACCGACGCTCAGCGCGACCAGGACGGAGATCGCGGCGACGGCGGTGGCGATCTGACGGCGCAGGGTCATGCCGGGCGCCGCAGCTTGTAGCCGAAGCCGCGGACGGTCTCGATCCGACCCGAGCCGATCTTGGCGCGCAGCCGCTGGACATGGACGTCGACCACCCTGGTGTCGGCCCCCCAGTCGTAGTCCCAGACCCGTTCGAGCAGACCGGAGCGTTCCAGCACGGTGCCCGGCGCGGCGGTGAACTCCAGCAGCAGCCGCAGTTCGGTGGGGGTGAGCGGGACGAGGCGGCCGTCCACCCGCACCTCCATGCTGTCGGTGTCCACCTCCAGTCCGTCGATGGCGCGCACCGTGCGGGCCGCCGGCGCCGGTTCGGCGTCGGCGGGTGCGGAGGCGGGTGCGGAGGCGGGTGTCGCGGTGGGCGTGGCGGGTCCGGCGGGTGTCGCGGCCGGCGCTCCGGTGCCGGCCGCCGGTTCGGGCGCGGGTGCCGCTCCGGCCGGCGCCACCGGGACCCGGCGCAGCACCGTGCGGATCCGGGCCACCAGCACCGCGCTCTCGAACGGCTTGACGACGTAGTCGTCCGCCCCGGCCTCCAGGCCCGAGACCACGTCGACGGGGTCGGTGCGCGCCGACATCATCAGGATCGGCAGCTGGCTCTCCTCGCGGATGCGCCGGCAGAGGCCGACCCCGTCGAGGAGCGGCAGCATCACGTCGAGCAGGATCAGGTCGGGGCGGGCGGTGTGGAACGCCTCCAGCCCCTCCAGCCCGTCGGCGGCCGTGCTGACGGGGAATCCGTAGCGTTCCAGGGCCATCCGGGTGGCCTCGCGGATCACCTCGTCGTCCTCGACGATCAGGATGTGCGGGTGGACGGGGGCGGGAGTCATCGCTTCGCTTCCGGGGCGGCCGGGGTCGGGAGGGCCGTGGTCGGCACCGCCGTGCCCGGGCGGGGGGCGGGGACCGGGACCGCCTGGTCGGGGCGGCGGGGCTGGCCCACCCCGCTGGAGGGCGAGACCGCGGGCTTGGCGGAGAACGGCGCGGCACTCGGCTGGGCGGCTCCGGCCGGCTCGGAGGGCCGGTCGGCGGGGGTGGGGCCGCGGCCGGGCGCCGTGACCGGACCGATCGCCTCGACCCGCTGCTCCAGCAGGACGAGCCGGGTGCCGTTCCAGCCGTAGTGGCTGATGGTGCGGGAGGAGGGGGTGGTCGCCTCGTTCAGCCAGAGGTCGGCGGCGAGGGTCTCGGCGCTGAACGCCCGGAGCACCGCCACCCGGAGGACGGGCACGACCCCGCCGCTGCCCAGGGTGTAGACGTGCAGGACGACCGAGCCGCCGGTGGCGACCGCGGCGATCAGCTCGGGGCGGCCGTCACCGGTGAGATCGCGGAACTCGGGGTCGCGGACCCCGCAGTCCGGACAGCCGGTCAGGGCGCGCCGCTCCTCCGCGGACACGGCCGGGTCCTTGGCCAGCAGGGCGCCCAGGTCCACCGAGGTGAGGTCCGGGCCGGGCACGGCGACACCCGGCACCGGTACCGGTGGCGGCTCGGCGGGGCCCGTCTCGGACGCGGCGGGGGAGGTCGGCGACGGCGCCGCGGCCAGCGCCGGCCAGAGCGGCTGCGGCTTGGGGGACGGCGTCACGGGCCGGGCGGCCCCCGCGTCCCGCAGTTCCCCGGGGGTCGCGCACCCGGCCAGCGCCACGAGCAGGCCGAGGACGGCGACGGCGGATCCGCGCGCCGCCGCCCGGGGCCCTCGGCGGGGTGGGTGTGCTGCTGCCACGGTGGCCGTCCTCTTCCTGGTCTGCGGCGAGGCGTCGGTTCGCCCACGGTGATAGGTCGCCCGAACGCTACCGGGTGGTTCCGCCCGCCCGGGCACCGCCCACCTGCGGGGAGACCCCGGCGGCCGGGTGCCGCGGCCGTCACGCGGGCGCGACG
>NZ_JBHWUI010000046.1:0-51488 GCF_042737525.1 Kitasatospora sp. NPDC059973
CACCCGGACGTGTCCGGGTGGGCCGCCGTACGTGAGCGGAGCGGTGCGATCAGGTGGTGGCGGTACCGGTGCCCCCGCCGGGGCCGGCGCCGCCGCCCGGGAAGGCGGGCAGCTTGCCGGTGTAGGCGGCGATGCCCTTGACGATGGTGTCCATCACGGCGACGTCGGGCGCCTTGTCGGCGATGTCGAAGCCGAGGTGGACGGAGATCAGCGACTTGCCGTCGGCGGACGGGAACACCACGGTCTGCACGTAGCCGTCGTTGCCCTTCGCCGCGTCGACCTTCCAGCGGACCAGGTAGCCGTCCCGGCCGTCGACCTTGACCGCCTCGGACTTCAGCTCCTGGTGCGAGTTGAGGTCGTTGTACGAGTCCTTGGCGGCCTTCTCGATGTCGGCCTTGGCCGCCGCCTGGACGTCGGTGCCGCCGGTGACCACACCCGTGTTGGCGCCGCCCAGCGAGCAGCTGCCGCCCCCGTCGCAGGTGTAGGCGCCGACGCTCAGCGCGGCGAAGCCGTCCGGGGTGGTACCGCCCTGCCAGCCGGAGGGGACGGGCAGGGTGATCCGGTTCACCAGGTCGGCGGCGGTGTCACTGCCCTGGGAGGTGCCGCCGTTCCCGCCGTTGCCCTGGCCGCCGTTGCCCTGACCGTTGCCGCCGTTGCCCCGGCCCTGGCCGTTGCCCTTGCCGCCGTTGCCGTTGCCGTTGCCGTTGCCCTGACCGTCGCCGCCGTTGCCGCCCTGGCCACCGTCGTTACCGGGGCCGCCCAGGTCGGGCAGACCGCCCCACGGGCCTTCCTCGCCGATCGGCGGGGCCTGCCGCGGGGTGCGGTGCGTGGCACGCGGCTCGCCGTGGCCGTCCATCGCCAGGTAGGTGATCCCGGAGCCGGCGCCGAGGCCCAGCAGGGCCGCGACGGTGGCCGCGATCACCAGCTTGGACGGCCTGCGCCTGGTCTTGGGCGCCGGGGGTGCGATGGCGCCGTAGGCGGCGCCGAAGGGGGGCGGCTCCGGATAGCGGACCGTCGGCCCGCTCCCCAGCACCTCCCCCTCCAGCACCCGGGTCTCGGCGGTCTCGTCCGGCCCCGGGGCCGCGGGAGCCACCGGCTCCGGCGGGGCGTCCGAGGGTGCGGGCCGGGTGTCGGCCGTCCAGCCCTTACCGTCCCACCAGCGCTGCGGTCGCGGATCGCTGGTGGTGTCCTTCGGGTCCGGGTACCACCCGGCGGGAATCTGCTCGCTCACGTCAGAGAATCTAAAGGCAGCCGGATAAACGCGATATCAGCGCGACCGCCGATTCCCGGCATTCTCCATGAGATTACGGTGAGAAGGCCGAACGAAGGCCCCGATCGGCCCCGGATCAGCCCCCGGTCGGCCCCGGACCGACTCTAGACCGGGGTCACATAGGCACCGGCGATTCCTCCGTCGACCAGGAACTCGCTCGCCGTGATGAAGGACGAATCGTCGCTGGCGAGGAAGGCGACCGCGGCCGCGATCTCCTCGGGCCGGGCGAAGCGGCCGAGCGGAACGTGCACCAGCCGGCGGGCCGCCCGCTCCGGGTCCGCGGCGAACAGCTCGCGCAGCAGCGGGGTGTCCACCGGCCCCGGCGAGAGCGCGTTGACCCGGATGCCCTCGCGGGCGAACTGCACGCCCAGCTCGCGGGACATCGCCAGCACCCCGCCCTTGGAAGCGGTGTAGGAGATCTGCGAGGTGGCCGCGCCCATCCGGGCCACGAAGCTGGCGGTGTTGATGATCGAACCGCGCCCGTGCCGCCGCATGTACGGCAGCGCCGCCTTGCAGCAGAGGTAGACCGAGGTCAGGTTGACCTCCTGGACCCTGTGCCAGGCGGCCGGCTCCGTGGTCAGGATGGAGCCGTCCTCGGGCGGCGAGATGCCCGCGTTGTTGAAGGCGACGTCCACGCTGCCGTACGTCTCGTAGGCCTGGTCGAAGAGCGCCTCGACCATGTACGGGTCGGTCACGTCGGTGTGCACGAAGAGGCCGCCGACCTCCTGGGCGGCCGCCTTGCCGGTCGCCTCGTCGACGTCGGCGCACACGACCTTCGCCCCCTCGGAGGCGAGCCGGCGGGCGGCGGCCAGGCCGATGCCGCTGCCCGCGCCGGTGATCACGGCGGTACGGCCGACCAGGCGCCGGCAGACCGGGCCGTCCTTCCCGGCCGCGGCAGGCTTCTCGCTCATGGCTGGCTCCTACTCCTCGCTCCGGATGAACACGTTCTTGGTCTCGGTGAAGGGGACCAGCGCGTCCGGCCCGAGCTCCCGGCCGATGCCGGACTCGCCGAACCCGCCGAAGGGCGTCCAGTACCGCACCGAGGAGTGCGAGTTGACCGAGAGGCTGCCCGCCGCGACGCCCCGGGCCAGGCGCAGCGCGCGGCCGACGTCCCGCGTCCAGATGGACCCGGAGAGTCCGTAGCGAGTCCCGTTGGCCAGCCGCAGGGCGTCCGCCTCGCCGTCGAAGGGGAGCACCACCGCGACCGGGCCGAAGATCTCCTCCGTCGCCGCGGGCACGGTCGGGTCGGTGGGCGCGAGCACGGTCGGCGGGTACCAGAAGCCGGGGCCGTCGGGGACCGCGCCGCGGGCCAGCACCGGCAGCTCGGGGGTGACGTAGGAGGCGACCCGGCGGACCTGGGCGGCGGAGATCAGCGGGCCGAGCTCGGTGGCCGGGTCGGCCGGGTCCCCGGTGCGGACGGCCTCGACAGCGGGCAGCAGCAGGGCGAGGAAGTCGTCGAGGGCCTCGCGCTGGACCAGGATGCGGCTGCGCGCGCAGCAGTCCTGACCGCTGTTGTCGAGGAAGGACATCGGGTCGGCGGCGCGGGCGAGGTCGGCGTCCGCGAAGACGATGTTGGGGCTCTTGCCGCCGAGTTCGAGGGTGACCCGCTTGGCCTGGGCGGCGCACCGGGCGGCGACCTCCTTGCCGACCAGGGTCGAGCCGGTGAAGACGATCTTGCGGACGGCGGGGTGGTCGACCAGTGCCCGGCCGGTGGTGGCGCCGGCCCCGGGGACGACCTGGAACAGGCCCTCCGGGAGCCCGGCGGCGAGGGCGAGTTCGGCCAGCCGCAGCGCGGTGAGCGGGGTGGCCTCGGCGGGTTTGAGGAGGACGGCGTTGCCCGCGGCCAGGGCCGGGGCGAAGCCCCAGGCGGCGATCGGCATCGGGAAGTTCCACGGGGCGATCACCCCGACCACGCCGATCGGCTCGTGGAAGGTGACGTCCAGGCCGCCGGCCACCGGGATCTGGCGGCCGGTCAACCGCTCCACCCCGCCGGCGGCGTACTCCAGCAGGTCGCGGACGTTGCCGGCCTCCCGGCGGGCGTTGCCCACGGTGTGCCCGGCCTCGCTCACCTCCAGGGCGGCCAGCTCGGGGATGTGCACCTCGACCTGGTCGGCGAAGCGGCGCAGCAGCCGGGCGCGTTCGCCGGGGGCGAGCGCGGCCCAGCCCTGCTGGGCCTTGAGGGCGAGCTGGACGGCGGCGTCCAGCCGCGCCGGGGTGGTGTCCGGGACGGTGCCGAGCACCTCCCCGGTGGCCGGGTTGAGGACGGTGCTGACGGCGGGACTCCCCACGCGGCTCACATCCGCTCGAAGGAGCGGTAGCGCTCCCAGTCGGTGACGGCGCTGTCGTACGCGGACTGCTCGACCCGGGCCATGTGCAGGTAGTGCTCCACGACGTCGCTGCCGAAGGCGGCGCGGGCGAGCTCGCTCTGCGACCAGCGGTCGGCGGCCTCGCGCAGCGAGCCGGGCACCCGGGTGTACTCGTCGGCGGCGTAGGCGTTGCCCAGGCAGGGCGTGGGCAGTTCGAGCTTCTGCTGGAGGCCGTGCAGACCGGCGGCGATCATGCCCGCCACGGCGAGGTACGGGTTGACGTCGCCGCCGGGGACGCGGTTCTCCATCCGCAGGCTCGGACCGCGGCCGACCACCCGGTAGGCGCACGTCCGGTTGTCGCGGCCCCAGGCGACGGCGGTCGGGGCGAAGGAGCCGGGCCGGTAGCGCTTGTAGGAGTTGATGTTGGGCGCGTAGAGCACGCTGAACTCGCGCAGGGCGACGAGCTGGCCGGCCAGGAAGTGCCGCATGGTGTCGGTCATCCGGCCGTCGCGGTCGGCGAAGGCCGGGGCGCCGCCCGGGACGCGGAGGTCCCGCAGCGAGAGGTGGATGTGGCAGCTGTTGCCCTCGCGCTCGTCGTACTTGGCCATGAAGGTGAGTGCGCAGCCCTGCTGGGCGGCGATCTCCTTGGCACCGGTCTTGTAGACGCTGTGCTGGTCGCAGGTGGTGAGGGCGTCGGCGTAGCGGAAGGCGATCTCGTGCTGGCCGAGGTTGCACTCGCCCTTGGCCGACTCGACGACGAGGCCGGCGCCGGCCATCTCGTTGCGGATCCGGGCGAGCAGCGGCTCGACCCGGGCGGTGCCGAGCAGCGAGTAGTCGACGTTGTACTGGTTGGCCGGGGTGAGGCCGCGGTAGCCGCCGAGCCAGGCCTGTTCGTAGGTGTCGCGGAAGACCAGGAACTCCAGCTCGGTGCCGATGTCGGCGGCCAGGCCGTACTCGGCGAGGCGCTCGATCTGGCGCCGCAGCACCTGCCGGGGCGCGGTGTCGACGGGGTGGCCGCCGTGCCGGGCGAGGTCGGCGGTGACCTGGGCGGTGCCGGGCTGCCAGGGGGTGAGCCGGAGCGTGCCGAGGTCGGGGCGCATGGCGAAGTCGCCGTAGCCCGTCTCCCAGGAGGACTGGGCGTAGCCGTCGACGGTGTTGAGGTCGATGTCGACGGCGAGCAGGTAGTCGCACGCCTCGGCGCCGTGCTCGGCGACCTCGTCGAGGAAGAACCGGGCGGCGAAGCGCTTGCCCTGGAGCCGGCCCTGCATGTCGGTGAAGGCGAGCGCGACGGTGTGGATCTCGCCGGCGTCGACCAGCGTGCGCAGCTCGCCGAGGGTGAGCGGCGCGCGCGGCCGCGCGTCCGCGGCGGTGTTGTCGGGCATGACGGGACCCTCCCCTTCGCTCACTCAGCGAGATCACACGGTCACAGCGAACCGTACGGCCTGCCACGGACAGCGCGGAAGAGGGCGGACGGGTGTGGCGCGCCGATACGCGTGGTTGACGGGGTATCAGGCGGGGCTGGAGGAGAATGCCCGCCATGGATCGCAGGCCTTTCATCGGCGTCAGCACCTACCAGGTGGACGTGAGTTGGAGCGACTGGCGGAACCGCCCGGTGGCACTGGTGCCCGAGCGGTACACCGCGTACGTGCGGGATTCGGGCGGGATCGCGCTCCTGCTGCCGCCGGACTCCCCGGAGCGCGCGCCGGAGGTGCTCGCCCGGCTGGACGCCCTGGTCATCACGGGCGGACCGGACATCGACCCGGCGTACTACGGGCAGCCGCCGCACCCGCTGACCGAGGCGGACTCGCCGGAGCGGGACCAGTGGGAGTCGGCGCTGCTGCGGGCGGCCCTGGCGGCGGGCATGCCGCTGCTGGGCATCTGCCGGGGCATGCAGGTGCTGAACGTGGTCTGCGGCGGCTCGCTCGTCCAGCACCTCCCGGACGTGGTGCACCCCGACGTGCACGCCGGGACGCCCGGCAGGTACGGGGCGCACACGGTGCGGCCGGTGCCCGGGACGCTCCTCGGCGGACTGCTGCCGGAGAGCGAACTGACCGTGCCGACCTTCCACCACCAGGCGGTGGACCGGCTCGGCGCGGGGCTGCGGGTGAGCGCGCACGCGCCGGACGGCACCGTGGAGGCGGTGGAGGGGCCCGGGTTCACCCTCGGGGTGCAGTGGCACCCCGAGCAGGGGGACGACCTGCGGGTGATGCAGGCCCTGGTCCGGGCGGCGACGGCGGCCCGGACGGTCCCGCTGGAGCCGGCCGGCGCGCTCGGTTAGACCCACCCGGCCCGCCGGGCGGTCACGGCCACCGGTCCGGCGGGCCCCGCGGTCACGGCGTCGGCCGCCACGGCGGCCCGGGCGGGGCCGAGCCGTCCGACCTGCCCAATTCCCGTTTTCACTGCTCAGCGGTGGCGCGGCGGCACCGGGCGGGGGTCGCGCCGCGGCAATGACAACGGTCTCCAGTGCAGTCTTTGGATCTTCCCTCGATCTGCGGTTCACTTCGACTGCGGGGCGTTCGCCTCCCTGCCTCCACCCCCGCACGTCCAGGAAGAGGACTTCGATGGCCGGGCACGACCACTCCCACGATGATCATGCGCATGACCACCGGCACGGCGACGGGCCCGCGCGGAGCGGGCACGGCGGGCACGGTCACGGCGGGCACGGTCACGGCGGGCACGGTCACGGCGGGCACGGTCACGGCGTGGCCGCCGACGCCGACCGCCGCTGGCTGGTGAGCGCCCTCGCGCTGATCGTGGTGTTCATGGCCGGCGAGGTGGTGGTCGGCTTCGCCGCCGAGTCGCTGGCGCTGATCTCCGACGCGGCGCACATGCTCACCGACGCCGCCTCGATCGTGCTGGCCCTGGTGGCGATGCGGCTGTCCGCCCGCCCGGCCCGCGGCGGCTACACCTACGGGCTCAAGCGCGCCGAGATCCTCTCCGCCCAGGCCAACGGCGTCACCCTGCTGGTCCTCTCGGCGTGGCTGGGCTACGAGGCCGTCACCCGGCTGATCGACCCGCCGGACGTGACCGGCTCGCTGGTGCTGGTCACCGCGCTGATCGGGATCGTGGTCAACCTGGCCGCCGCCTGGTGCATGTCCAAGGCCAACCGCAGCTCGCTCAACGTCGAGGGCGCCTTCCAGCACGTGGTCACCGACCTCTACGCGTTCATCGCCACCGCCGTCGCCGGCGCGGTGATGCTGACCACCGGGTTCGCCCGGGCGGACGCGATCGCCTCGCTGATCGTGGTGGCGCTGATGCTGAAGGCCGGCATCGGCCTGGTCCGCGCCTCCGGGCGGATCTTCCTGGAGGCCGCCCCGGCCGGCGTCGACCCGGACGCGGTGGCGGACCGGCTGGTCGCCCAGCCGCTGGTGGAGGAGATCCACGACCTGCACATCTGGGAGATCACCTCCGGCCAGCCGGCCCTGTCGGCGCACATCCTGGTCACCCCGGGCGGCGACTGCCACGCCGTCCGCCGGGAGCTGCAGCGCCGGCTGGCGGGCGAGTACGGGATCACCCACAGCACCCTCCAGGTCGACCACGTCGGCGAGGACGAGGCGGGCGCGCTGCTGCAGATCACCACCCCGGCCGGTGACCTCCCCGAGCACTGCGCCGACTCGCACGGCCCGGTCCACCGCGCCGGACCGCACGAGCACTGAGCCCGGGGCGCCGAAGCCGGGACAGCGGCCCCCGGGAGCGCCGGAACCGGCGGGCTGTCGGCCGGGTACGGCATGATCTGAGACGTGACCGCACCGCGACTGATGCTGCTCGACTCCGCCAGCCTGTACTTCCGGGCCTACTACGGCGTGCCGGACTCCCTGCGCTCCCCGCAGGGCGAACCGGTCAACGCCGTCCGGGGCCTGCTGGACTTCATCGCCCGACTGGTCCAGGACCACCGGCCCGACCAGCTGGTCGCCTGCATGGACGCCGACTGGCGCCCCCAGTGGCGGGTCGACCTCGTGCCCTCCTACAAGACGCACCGGGTCGCCGAGGCGGCCGTGGACGGCGAGGAGGAGGTGCCGGACACCCTCGCCCCGCAGGTACCGGTGATCGAGCAGGTGCTGGACGCGCTCGGCATCGCCCGGGTCGGCTCCCCCGGCTACGAGGCGGACGACGTGATCGGCACCCTCACCGCCCGGGCCGAGGGCCCGGTGCAGATCGTCACCGGCGACCGGGACCTCTTCCAGCTGGTCGACGACGCCCGCGGGATCACCGTGCTCTACCCGGTCAAGGGGATGGGGAACCTCCAGGTCACCGATGACGCGCTGCTGCTGGAGAAGTACGGCGTGCGCGGCGCGCGGTACGCCGACATGGCCGCCCTGCGCGGCGACCCCAGCGACGGCCTGCCCGGCGTCAAGGGGATCGGCGAGAAGACGGCCGCCCAGCTGATCAACGAGTACGGCGACCTCCCGGCGATCCGGGCCGCCGCCCTCGACATCCGCTCGAAGCTCACCCCGGCCCGCCGGCGCAACATCGTCGAGGGCGCGGCCTACCTGGACGTCGCCCCGACCGTGGTCCGGGTCGCCGCCGACGCACCGCTGCCGCCCTTCGACCCGGCCCTCCCGCGCGAGCCGCTGGACCCGATGACCCTGGAGGAGCTCTCCGCCCGCTGGGGCCTCGGCACCTCCCTGGAGCGCGTCCTGGCCGTCCTCGCGGCGCGCTGACACCCCGGCAAGCACGAAGCGGGCCCGTCGTCGATGACGACGGGCCCGCTTCGGCGTACGCCCCTCAGCCCACCGAGGAGTAGGCGATGATGCCGCGGCGGAGGCCGTCGACGGCCTTGCGGGCCGTCCGGCGGAGCTCGGCGTCCTCGCCGGCGGCGTCCTGGATCTGGCCGAGCACGTCGATCAGCTGCTTGGTCCAGCGGACGAAGTCACCGGCCGGCATGTCGGCGTCGCGCAGCACCGAGTCCAGGTTGTGGCCGAGGGCCCAGCGGTACGCGGCCCAGGCGAAGCCGACGTCCGGCTCGCGCTGCCCGACGCCCTCGGCGGTGTTGATCCGGTGCTGCTCCTCCAGGGCGTCCAGGTGGCCCCAGATCCGGATCATCTGGCCGAGTGCCTCCTTGGTGCCGCCCTCGGGCACCCGGGGGGCGGCGGCGTCGTCGGACTGCCGGGACTCGTAGACCAGCGCCGAGGCGCAGGCCGCCAGCTCGGCGGCGGCCAGGCCGCTCCAGACGCCCTCGCGGATGCACTCGGAGGCGAGCAGGTCCAGCTCGCCGTAGAGCCGGCCGAGCCGCTTGCCGTCGTCGGTGACGGTGTCGCCCCGGAGGTAGCCGAGGTCGGTGAGCAGGCCGCAGACCCGGTCGAAGGTGCGGGCGATGGTGTGGGTGCGGGAGCGCATCCGGCGCTCCAGCTGCTCGGTGTCGCGGTGCAGCCGGTGGTAGCGCTCGGCCCAGCGCGCGTGGTCCTCGCGCTCGTCGCAGCCGTGGCACGGGTGCTGGCGCAGGGCGGCGCGCAGCCGGCTGATCTCCGCGTCGTCGGCGGCGGCCGCGCGGCCCTTGCGGAACCGCTCGGGCTCCAGGTGACCGGCCTTGGTGCGCAGCGCGGAGGCGAGGTCACGCCGGGACTGCGGGCTGCGCGGGTTGAAGGACTTGGGGATGCGCACCCGCTCCAGGGCGGCGACCGGGTGCGGGAAGTCGATCATGGCGAGCCGCTTGACCTGCCGCTCGGCGGTGAGCACCACCGGGCGCGGGCCGTCCTGGAAGTCGGGGTGGCGCGCGCCGACCCGGCCGTTGCGGCTGACCGGCGGCAGGCCCGGGTCGAGGACGAGCGCGAGACCGGCGAACTTGCCGGTGGGGACGTGGATGACGTCGCCCGGCTTGAGCTGCTCGATGGACTCGACGGCGGCCGCGCGGCGCTGGCTGCTGCCCTCGCGGGCCAGCTCGTTCTCGCGGTCCTTGAGCTGGTGGCGCAGGCCCATGTACTCGTCGAAGTCGCCCAGGTGGCAGGTCATGGACGCGCGGTAGCCGTCCAGGCCCTCCTCGTTGCGCTGGACCTGGCGGGCGATGCCGACCACCGAGCGGTCCGCCTGGAACTGCGCGAAGGACGTCTCCAGCAGCTCGCGGGAGCGGTGCCGGCCGAACTGCGAGACCAGGTTGACGGCCATGTTGTACGAGGGCCGGAAGGACGACTTCAGCGGGTAGGTGCGGGTGCCGGCCAGGCCGGCCAGCGCCTCCGGGTCGAGCCCGCGCTGCCAGAGCACCACGGCGTGGCCCTCGATGTCGATCCCGCGGCGGCCGGCCCGGCCGGTGAGCTGGGTGTACTCGCCGGGGGTGATGTCGGCGTGCGTCTCGCCGTTCCACTTGACCAGCTTCTCCATGACCACCGAGCGGGCGGGCATGTTGATGCCGAGGGCCAGCGTCTCGGTCGCGAAGACGGCCTTGACCAGACCCTTCACGAAGAGCTCCTCGACCACCTCCTTGAACCGCGGCAGCATCCCCGCGTGGTGGGCGGCGATGCCGCGCTCCAGCCCGTCGAGCCACTCGAAGTAGCCGAGGACGTGCAGGTCCTCGTCGGGGATGTCGGCGCAGCGCTCCTCGACGATGGCCCGCACCCGGCCCCGGTCCTCCTCCTTGTTGAGGCGCAGCCCGGAGCTGAGGCACTGCTGGACGGCGGCCTCGCAGCCGGCCCGGCTGAAGATGAAGGTGATCGCGGGGAGCAGGCCCTCGGCGTCGAGCCGGTCGATGACGTCGACCCGGCCGGGCGTCCAGACCTTGCCCGGGCGGCCGTTGGGCATCGAGCGGCCCCGGCCGCGGCCGAACCGGTCGCGCGGGTTGCGGTCCAGCTCGGAGCGGGCGAGCCGGACCAGCTCGGGGTTGACGGCCTTGGCCGGGTTGCGCGGGGCGTCCTTGGGGCGGCCGTCGCGGTCCGGGTTGGCGAACAGGTCGTACATCCGGTTGCCGGCCATGACGTGCTGCCACAGCGGCACCGGGCGGTGTTCGGAGACGATCACCTTGGTGCCGCCGCGCACGGTGTCCAGCCAGTCGCCGAACTCCTCGGCGTTGGAGACGGTCGCGGAGAGCGAGGCCAGCACCACCGACTCGGGGAGGTGGATGATGACCTCCTCCCAGACGGCGCCGCGGAAGCGGTCGGCGAGGTAGTGCACCTCGTCCATCACCACGTAGCCGAGGCCGTTGAGCGAGGAGGAGCCGGCGTAGAGCATGTTGCGCAGCACTTCGGTGGTCATGACCACCACGGGGGCGTCCCCGTTGACGCTGTTGTCACCGGTCAGCAGGCCGACCTTGGCCGCGCCGTAGCGCTTGACCAGGTCCCCGTACTTCTGGTTCGAGAGCGCCTTGATGGGCGTGGTGTAGAAGCACTTGCGCCCGGACTGGAGGGCGAGGTGCACGGCGAACTCGCCGACGATCGTCTTGCCGGAGCCGGTGGGCGCGGCGACCAGGACGCCGTCGCCGCCCTCCAGCGCCCGGCAGGCCTCCAGCTGGAAGTCGTCCAGCGGGAAGTCGTAGAGCTGCTGGAAGCCGTACAGGGCGCTGGCCTGCTCCTTGGCCCGGCGGCGGAAGGCCGCGTACGCCTCGGCGGGGCTGAGCTCCCGGTCTTCGGGCTGCTCGGGCTCAGGGGTGTTCATCGCCGTCCGGGTGTGATTGGTGTGATCTCGCATCTCAGCGAGAGGTTACCCGGGAGGACTGACATCGATAGCACCGATTTTTCGCGCTACCGGATCGGTTCTCTCTCACATCCATAGTTGCAAATGTCTTCAAGCAGCGACGAAGCGGCCATCTTCGAACGTCTCCGGTCATTCCCGGTGCCACGCCGTCCCCTCTCCCTACATTCGGTCCCACAGCCACCACGCAGGGGAGTCCCCCGCTCACAGGAGGAGAAGACGATGGCGAACCTGGAGACCTCGCTCAAGGAGGCCATGGCGATCGAGGGCGCGATCGGCGTGGCCCTGGTCGACTACGGCAGCGGCATGGCGCTCGGCACCCTCGGCGAGGGCGGCGAGCTGGACCTCAACGTCGCCGCCGCCGGCAACACCGACGTGGTCCGGGCCAAGATGCGGGCCATGGAGCTGCTCAACCTCCATGACAACGAGATCGAGGACATCCTGGTCAGCCTCACCAGCCAGTACCACCTGCTCCGGCCGCTCACCATGCCGAACGGCCGGGGGCTCTTCCTGTTCCTGGCGCTCAACCGCAGCCGCGCCAACCTGGCGATGGCCCGCCACCACCTCAAGCGGATCGAGGTCGGACTGGAGATCTGACCGGGCCGGGCACCAGGAAAGGAGCGCTGTGGCGGTCGCGCTGTACCAGGCCAAGGCCGAGTTCTTCCGGATGCTCGGCCACCCCGTCCGGATCCGGGTGCTGGAGTTGCTGCAGGCCGGACCGACGCCCGTCCGCGACCTGCTGGCCGAGCTGGCGATCGAACCCTCCAGCCTCTCCCAGCAACTCGCCGTGCTGCGCCGGTCCGGCATCGTCACCGCCACCCGGGAGGGCAGCACGGTGGTGTACGCGCTGTCCGGGACCGAGGTCGCCGACCTGCTGCTCACCGCCCGGCGGATCCTCACCGGGCTGATCGCCGAGCAGAGCGTCCTGCTCGCCGAACTCCGCGCCGACGCCGACTGACGCCCGGCCCGACGGCCCCAGGACGCCGCATCACCTCACATCCGCAGGTGATGTGTGACATTTCACATGACGCCCTACTGGTCCGGGAAGGCACCTCCCGGCGACCATCGGGCCGTGACCCTCACCGATCCCTTCCTCGACCTCAGCGCCCGCACCGGCCGCTTCGGCCACGGCGCCCCGCGCGCGCTCACCCTCAGCGAGGACGGCACCCGACTGCTGCTGCTCCGCTCGGCCGGCCCGCAGGACCGGGTCGACCGGCTCCACCTCCTCGACCTCGCCACCGGCGAGGAACGCCTGGTCGCCGACCCCGCCGTGCTCGCCCCGGGCCGCGGCGGCGACCGCGACGACCTGCCCGCCGTCGAGCGGCGGCTGCGCGAACGGACCAGGCTGACCGCCGCCGGTATCGGCACCTTCGCCGCCACCGCCGACCTCGCGGTCGCCGTGTTCACCCTGGACGGCCGACTCTTCCGCGCCGACACCACCGCCGGCACCTGCGCCGAACTCCCGGTGGCCGGAGCGGCCTTCGACCCGCGCCCCGACCCGGCCGGCCACCGCGTCGCCTACGTCGCCGACGACGCCCTCCACGTCACCCCGGCGCCCGCCCCGCTGAGCCCCGCCGACGGCGCCCGCTGGGGCGTCGCCGAGTTCGCCGCCGCCGAGGAGCTGGGCCGCGCCCGGGGCCACTGGTGGCGCCCGGACGGCGGCGCGCTGCTGGCCACCCGGGTGGACGAAGCCGCCCTGCCCCGGCGCTACTTCGCCGACCCGGCCCACCCGGACGAGCGGCCCGAGGACTTCGCCTACCCGCAGGCCGGCGGGCCCAACGCGGACGTCCAGCTCTGGGTCCTCGACCTGGACGGCGCCCGGACCCGGCTGCGCTGGGACGCCGAGGCGTTCCCCTACCTCTGCGCGGCCGATTGGGCCGGCACCGGGGAGGTCCTGCTCACCGTCGCCGACCGCCTCCAGCAGAACGTGCTGCTGCTCACCGCCGACCCGGCCACCGGCACCACCCGTGAACTCTCTCGCACCACCGACGAGTTCTGGGTGGACGACCTGCCCGGCACCCCCGCCCGGCTGGACGGCGGCCGGCTGCTCACCGCCCACGACACCCCCGCCGCACGCGGCCTGGCCGTGGACGGCAAGCCGCTGGACACCACCGGCCTGCAGATCCGCCGGGTGGTCGGGCGGCTGCGCGGCAGGCTGCTCTGCGAGACCGGCCAGGGCGACCCCGCCGACCAGTACGTCCACCTGGTCGACCCGGACGGCGGCGCCCCCGAGCCGGTCAGCTCCGGCCCCGGCGTGCACTCCGCGCTGGCCGCCGCCGACACCCTGCTGCTCGTCTCGGCCGGCCCCGACGGCGTCCGCCGCCGGCTGACCGGCCCCTGGGGCGAGGCGGCGCCCACCGACCTGTCCGCCGCCCTGCCGTACCGGGTCGAACCGCGGCTCGCCCGGGTCACCGAACACGGCCTGCCCACCGCCGTGGTGTACCCGCGCGGCCACCTGCCCGGCCGGCGGCTGCCCGTCCTGCTCGACGTCTACGGCGGCCCGGGCTACCAGGCGGTGGCCAACGAACCGCGCCGCTGGCAGCTCCGCCAGTGGTGGGCCGACCAGGGCTTCGCGGTGGTCACCACCGACAACCGGGGCACGCCGTTCGTCTCCCCCGCCTTCACCCGGGCGATCTTCCGCCGCTTCTCCGCGGCCGCGCTGGAGGACCAGGTCGCCGCGCTGCACGCGCTCGCCGCGGACCACCCCGACCTCGACCTGGGCCGGGTGGGCGTGCGCGGCTGGTCCTACGGCGGGTACTTCGCCGCACTCGCCGTGCTGCGCCGCCCGGACGTCTTCCACGCCGCCTGCGCGGGCGCGCCGCCCACCGACTTCCGCCGGTACGACACCGCGTACACCGAGCGCTACCTCGACCTGCCGCAGCACAACCCCGAGGGCTACGCGGCGGACTGCCTGATCGACGACGCGCCGTCGCTCACCCGGCCGCTGCTGCTGATCCACGGCCTGGCCGACGACAACGTGCACCCCTCGCACACCCTGCTGCTCTCCCGGGCGCTCACCCGGGCGGGCCGCCCGCACAGCGTGCTGCCGCTGCCGGGCGTCACCCACATGACCCCGGACGGGGTCGGCGAGCAGGTCACGGCGGCCGAACTCGCCTTCCTGCGGGGCGCCCTGGGGTAGCGGCGGCGGGGCACGCCGGGGCGTCGACGCCCGGATGCCCGCCACCGCAGGACCACGACCGGCCGCTCCCACGGGGGCGGCCGGTCGCGCGTCCGGCCCGTCGCCCCGTCCCATCCCTTCCGTGTGACCCATGACATGTGAAATATTACCTGCGCTCCACCGACTGTTTCCCGACTCCCCAGACTCCCCAATCCACCCACCGTCCGGAAAGGACCGGTCAGTTGCGCAGACTGTCCGCGGCACTCGCGGCCGCGCTCACCACGAGCGCGATAGCGGCCTCCCTCCTCGGCACCCCCGCCCAGGCCGCTCCCCCCTCCCCCGCCCTCACCGCGGCCGCCGCCGCCCAAGGCGCCGAGGAGGGCGGCGCCGAGGCCCCGCCCGGCCCGCTCGCCCCCCAGGAACGCGAGCGCCAGTCGCTTCGCACCAAGGCCCTGGAACAGGTCAACAAGGGCTCCGTGGCCAAGACTTCGCAGAAGCGGGCGCCCGCCAGGGTGAAGATCGGCAACGACTACGTCCAGCTCGCGCAGCAGCGCACGGACAAGGTCTTCGTGATCCTCGCCCAGTTCGGCGACCAGGTGGACAACACCACCGAGTACAACGGGCAGCCCCGCTACGGCGGCACGCCCGGCCCGCAGCACAACGCGATCCCCAAGCCGGGCAGGAGCGACAACCACACGCTCTGGTCCAAGGACTTCGACCGCGACTACTACCAGCAGTTGTTCTTCGACGACGCGCCCGGCGCGGTCTCGATGCGCAACTACTACCGCACCCAGTCCTCCGGCCGCTACGACGTCGAGGGCACGGTCAGCGACTGGGTCACCGTGCCGTACAACGAGGCCCGGTACGGCAGCAACAAGGGCCCCCAGGGGTCCGGCGCCTGGACGCAGGGGCAGGAGTTCGTCCGGGACGCGGTCAAGGCCTGGTACGACGGCCAGGTCCGCAAGGGCCGCTCCGCCGCGGACGTCAAGGCCGAGCTGGCCCAGTACGACGTCTACGACCGCTACGACCACGACAAGGACGGCGAGTTCAGCCAGCCGGACGGCTACCTGGACAACGTCATCGTGGTGCACGCGGGCGTCGACGAGACCTGGGGCGGCGGGGCGCAGGGCGCCGACGCCCTCTGGGCGCACCGCAGTTGGGCCTTCCCGGACCCGGCCGGCCAGACCGGCCCGGTGGGCAACCGGATCGGCGGCGCCCCGGTCGGCGACACCGGCCTGTACGTCTACGACTACGTGCAGGGCGGCGAGAACAGCGGCGTCGGCCTGTTCGCCCACGAGTTCGGCCACAACCTCGGCCTGCCCGACCTGTACAGCACCACCGGCGGCGACAACAGCGTCAACTTCTGGTCGCTGATGTCCTCCGGCTCGTACCTCGGCAAGGGCAAGAACACCACCGGCGGCTACCCCGGTGACCTCGACGCCTGGAGCAAGCTGCAGTTCGGCTGGCTCGACTACGACGAGGCGCAGGCCGCCACCCGCTCCAGCCACGCGCTCGGCGTCAGCGGCTACAACACCGACCAGGCCCAGGCGGTGCTGGTGCACCTGCCCGACGGCACCACCAGCACCGACCTGGCCGACCCGAACCAGGGCGCCAACCACTGGTGGAGCGGGACGGGCGACAACCTGGACAACTCGCTGGCCCGGACGGTCGACCTGCGCCCGGTGAGCGGACCGGTCACGCTGACCGCCGCCACCTGGTACGACATCGAGCAGGACTACGACTTCCTCGCGGTCGAGGCCTCCACCGACGAGGGGAAGACCTGGAAGGCGCTCGGCGGCACCGTCGACGGCACGCCGATCGGCAACACCACCGCCAACACCCCCGGTCTGACCGGCACGTCCGGCGCCTACCGGCAGCTGTCCGTCCCGCTGGACGGCTACGCGGGGCAGCAGGTCCGGCTGCGCTTCCACGTCACCTCGGACAACAACACCCACGGCCGCGGTGTCCTGGTCGACACCGTCCGGGTCGCCGCCGGCGCCACCGAGCTCTTCGCCGACGGCGCCGAGAACGGGGCCAACGGCTGGACCGCGACCGGGTTCTCGGTGGTCACCGGCCGCACCGCGGTCACCTCGCACCCGCGCGCCTACCTGGTGGAGAACCGCCGGTACGCGGGCTACGGCGCCTTCCTGAAGACCGGCCCGTACAACTTCGGGTACACGGGCGTCGACGGCAAGAAGGACATCGTCGACACCTACCCCTACCAGGAGGGCGTGCTGGTCTGGCTCTGGGACACCGGGTACGGCGACAACAACACCAAGGACCACCCCGGCGGCGGGCTGATCCTGCCGGTCGACGCCCACCCGGCGCCGATCCGGTTCGCCGACGGCACGCTGGTCAACGCCCGCGCGCAGACCTTCGACGCGACCTTCTCGCTGAAGCGGACCACCGGCTTCACCCTGCACAAGGCCGGCGTCCCGGTGCGGATCGGCGCCGAGCCGGCCGTCGCCGCCTTCAACGACCGCACCGGGGTCTACTCCGACCCCGCCACGCCGCAGCTCGGCGTGAAGGTGCCGGACACCAACACGAAGATCGAGGTCGTCCGCGAAGCCCAGGACGGCCGGATCACCACCGTCCGGGTGGGCCCGGCCTCCTGAGACCCTCCCCCGCACGTACCGCACCACGGCCGTGGCCCCCGGATCCGTCCGGGGGCCACGGCCTCGCGTCGTCCGGGGCCGGGCGCGACCGCGGGGGCGGCCGGGCTCCGCGACCCGCCGGCCGCCCGGCCCGGTCCGCACCGACCACGCCGGGCACCGCGTCCGCACCCGCCCCCACCGGCCGGCCGGCCCCCGACGCTCCCGACCGGCCCGCGAGACCCCCCGCGCCCCGACCGCAGAAGGCCCGTACCCACCAGCGGGTACGGGCCTTCGAGACGTTGGAACCCGGTCGGACGCGGCCCTCAAGAGGTTCCCCGCCGCGCCCGACCGGGGGTCGGGAGGAGGGCCCGCGGACGGGCCTCGGGGTGCCGCCGGACGGCCCGGCCCACAGGCGGGCAGGGGTGGTCCGGCGGCCGGGGCGTCAGGCCTCCGGGAAGTGGCAGGCCGCCTGCCGGGTGCCCGGTCCGGCGATCCGCAGCAGCGGACGCTCCGTCCGGCAGAGCTCCTGGGCCTTCGGGCACCGCGGGTGGAAGCTGCACCCGGACGGCGGGTTGGCCGGGCTCGGCGGGTCGCCGAGCAGCACGATCCGCTCGCGCGCCCGCTCGGCGGCCGGGTCCGGCAGCGGCACCGCGGAGAGCAGCGCCCGGGTGTAGGGGTGCGCGGCGTTGCCGTAGACCTCCGCCTTGTCGCCGATCTCGACGATCCGGCCGAGGTACATCACGGCGACCCGGTCGCAGACCCGCTTGACCACCGAGAGGTCGTGCGCGATGAAGACGTACGCCAGGCCGAGCTCGTCCTGGAGCCGCTCCATCAGATTGACCACCTGGGCCTGGATGGAGACGTCCAGCGCGGAGACCGGCTCGTCGGCGATGACCAGCCGGGGCGAGGTGGCCAGCGAGCGGGCGATGCCGATCCGCTGGGCCTGGCCGCCGGAGAACTCGTGCGGGTAGCGGTCCAGGTGTTCGGGGATCAGCCCGACCAGCTCCATCAGCTCGGCGGCCCGCTTGCGCGCCCCGGCCGCGCCGGCGCCCTGGACCAGCAGCGGCTCGGAGATGATCCGGGCCACCGTCTGGCGGGGGTTGAGCGAGGAGTACGGGTCCTGGAACACCATCTGGAGGTGCCGCCGGTGCGGGCGCAGCGCGGCCTGCGACAGGCCGCCGATCTCGGTGCCGTCGAAGGTGACGGTGCCCGCGGTGGGGTCGAGCAGCCGGACGATCATCCGGCCGGTGGTCGACTTGCCGCAACCGGACTCCCCGACCAGGCCGAGCGTCTCGCCCTGGGCGACGTCGAAGCTCACGCCGTCGACGGCCCGGATCGGGGCGCCGGCCCGGCCGGTGCGGCTGCGCCGGCCGGGGAAGGTCTTCACCAGGTCCCGGACGGACAGCAGCGGCTCGGCGGAGCGCGGCCGGTCGGCCGTCAGCGGTCGGTCGTTCATGAGCGGGCTCCCAGCGGCACCAGCGGCAGGTGGCAGGCGGCCTGGTGGCCGGGGGCGAGCGGGCCGAACGCGGGGCGCTCGGCCAGGCAGCGGGCGTGCTCCTCGGCGGTGGCGGCGCTGGTGCGGGCGCAGCGCGGGGCGAAGGTGCAGCCGGGGGCGGGGGCGATCAGCGACGGCGGGCTGCCGGGGATGGCCCGCAGCGGGGCGTCGTCGGTGTCGTCGAGGCGGGGCAGCGAGTCGAGCAGCCCGCGGGTGTACGGGTGCGCGGGGGCGCCGAACAGCCGGTCGACCGGGGCCTGTTCGGCGGCCCGGCCGCCGTACATCACCAGCACCTCGTGGGCGACCCGGGCGACCACGCCGAGGTCGTGGGTGATCATGACGACGCCGAGGCCGCGGTCCTGTTGGATGCGGGCGATCAGGTCGAGGATCTGGGCCTGGACGGTGACGTCCAGGGCGGTGGTGGGCTCGTCGGCGATCAGCAGGTCGGGTTCGCAGGCGAGCGCCATGGCGATCATCACGCGCTGGCGCATGCCGCCGGAGAACTGGTGCGGGTACTCGTCGACCCGGCGGGCCGGCTCGGGGATGCCGACCTCGCCCAGCATCTCCACGGCCCGGGCGCGACCGGCCCTGCGGTCGGCTCTGAAGTGCACCCGGTAGTGCTCGGCGATCTGCTCGCCGACGGTGTAGAAGGGGTGCAGGCTGGACAGCGGGTCCTGGAAGATCATGGCGATCCGCCGCCCCCGGACGGTGCCCAGCTGCCGCTCCCCCAGGCCGTTCAGCTCCTGTCCGGCCAGCCGGATCGAGCCGGTGACGGCGGCGCCGCGGTGCAGGCCCATCACGGCCAGCGAGGTGACGGACTTGCCGCTGCCGGACTCCCCGACCAGGCCGAGGGTCTGCCCGGACGCGACGGTGAAGGAGATGCCGTCGACGGCCCGGACGGTGCCGCGCGGGGTGTCGAAGGAGACGGCGAGATCCTCGACCTCCAACAGTGCCATCAGTACCTCACTCTCGGGTCGACGTAGGCGTAGAGCAGGTCGACCAGCAGGTTCGCCGCGACGATGAAGAAGGCCGCGAGCAGGGTGACGCCGAGGATGACGGGCTGGTCGGAGCGGATCAGCCCGTCGTAGAAGAGCCGGCCGACCCCGGGCAGACCGAAGATCGACTCCGTGATGACGGCGCCCGCGAGCAGTCCGCCGAGGTCCATCCCGAAGATGGTGAGGATGGGCGTCATCCCGGAGCGCAGCCCGTGCTTGACCGTCACGGTGAACGCGGGCAGGCCCTTGGCGCGGGCGGTGCGGATGTACGGCTCGGCCATCGTCTCGATCATCGAGTTGCGGCTCTGCCGGGCGTACATGGCCGCGTAGAGCAGGGCCAGCGCGATCCAGGGGAGCAGCAGGTTGGAGGCCCAGCCGAACGGGTCCTCGGTGAGCGCGTGGTAGGACGGGTAGGGCAGCAGGCCGGCGGTCCGCACGACGCCCCAGATCAGCATGATCGAGGTGAAGTAGACCGGCAGCGAGGCGGTTCCGACCGACAGCACCATCAGGGTGCGGTCGGTGAGGCCGCCCTTGCGCAGGGCCGAGGTGATGCCGGCGCCGAGGCCGAGGACCAGCCAGAGCGCCGCCGCGCCGAAGGCGAGCGAGACGGAGACCGGCAGGCGGTCGGTGAGCAGGTCCCAGACCGGCAGCCCGTACTCGTAGGAGTAGCCCAGGCAGGGGAAGCCGCAGTGCACGGCGCTGGGGCCGCTGCCGTAGTCGCGGCCGGCGAAGATGCCGCCCAGGTAGCTGCCGAACTGGTCCCAGACCGGCGCGTCCAGGCCCATCGCCGCCTTGACGGCGGCGAGCCGCTCGGGGCTGCAGGTCTTGCCGCAGGCGGCCGCGGCCGGGTCGTTGGGCAGCAGGTAGAAGATGGTGAAGGTGATGGCGCAGATGGCGACCATGATGCCCGCGACGCCGATCAGCCGGCGGCCGAGGTAGATGATCACGACCGGCCTCCCCGGGGGTCGAGGATGTCGCGCAGCGCGTCACCGAGCAGGGTGAAGGCGAGCACCGCGATGAAGAGGAAGACCGTCGGGATGAGGAAGTAGGTCGGATCGGTCTCGTAGTGGAGGATGCTCTCGGCGATCATCTGGCCCCAGGACGCGGTGGGCGGCCGGACGCCGACGCCGAGGTAGCTGAGGGCGGCCTCGGTGGCGATCATGCCGGGGATCAGCAGCGTGGTGTAGGCGATGATCGGGCCGGAGACGTTGGGCAGGATCTCCCGGGTGAGGATGCGCCAGGAGCGCGCTCCGCCGACCTTGGCGGCCTCGACGTACTCGCGGTGCTTGAGCGAGAGGGTCTGGCCGCGGACCACCCGGGCGATGCCGGGCCAGCCGAACAGGCCGATCACCAGGGTCATCAGCAGGATCCGGTTGACGTCCTTGGCCACCGACATCATGGCGATCATGAAGATCAGCGAGGGGAAGGACATCGTGAGGTCCATCAGCCGGGAGAGCGCCGCGTCGACGCGGCCGCCGAAGTAGCCTGCCACGATCCCGGCCAGGGTGCCGGCGATCACGACCAGCGCCGTGGCGGTGAACGCGATCAGCAGGGAGACCTGCCCGCCGTGCAGCACGCGGGCGAACAGGTCGCGGCCCGAGCCGGGTTCGACGCCGAACCAGTGCCGGGTGCCGATCCCGCCGAAGGCGCCGATCGGCGTGCCGCCCATGTAGGGGTCGATGGCGCGCTTGTCGAACTCCTCGGGGGTCCAGCCGCCGAGCGAGCTCAACGGGCCGGCCAGGGCCGCCGCCAGGACCAGCACGGCGACGGTGATCAGGCCGAACCGGGCCGAGCCCTGGGCCCACAGCCGCTCCCCGACGAGCCGCCAGGGCCCGCGCCCGGCGGCCTTCGCGGGGCCCGCCGCCGTGTCCTCCACGGCGGCGGGGTCAGTGGTAGTACTCATCGCTGACGTTCCCTCAGTCCTGGCTCTTCGCGGGGTCCTTGAGGCCGACCACAGCCATGTCGATCATGCCGGCGTAGCCGGAGTTGCCGAACGCGCCGGCCACGTTGGTGCCGACCAGCAGCGGGCGGCGCTGCCACATCAGCGGCACGGCGGGGGCCTTCTTCACCAGGTCCTCGTCCAGTTGCTTCCAGGCGGCGTTGGCCTCGGCCAGGTCGGTCATGGCCGCGATCTGGTCCATCCGGTCCATCGTGGCCTGGTCCCGGAACTGGCTGTAGTTGCCCTGGTTGCCCTTCTCCTTGATGGTGCGGCCGTCGAAGAGGAAGGGCAGGAAGGTCGCGGCGGACGGGTAGTCCGGGCACCAGCCGTTGATGGTCAGCTCGGGGGCGTTCCTGGTGTCGCCGACGGTGTCGGAGAAGGCCGACGCGTCCACGGTGTTGACGGTGACCTGGACGCCGGCCTTGGCCAGCGACTGCTGGAGCGCCTCGCCGCGGCTCTTGTCACCGATGGACACGAGGAGCGAGACCTTGAGGTCGGTCTTGCCCGCCGCCTTGAGCAGGTCCTTGGCCTTCTCCGGGTCACCGGCGGCCGGGATCTTCAGCGGATCGGCCTTGGCCCCGGCGGTCAGCGAGGGCGGCAGGAAGGAGGTCGCGACGTCCGCCATCGCCGGGCCGCCGAAGGCGGTGACCTGGGCCTCGCGGTCGACGGCGTACATCATCGCCTCGCGCACCTTCGGGTCGTCGAAGGGCGCCTTGGCGGTGTTCAGGTACAGCATGTCGGTGCAGCCGGTCTGCTCGGCCACCATGCGGGCCTTGACGTCCGCCTTGGGCAGCACCTTCGAGACGGACTCGTGCTGCATCCACGGCATCTCGATGGTGGAGGCGTCGGCGCCGTCACTCGCGATGACCCGGTCGTCGGCCTGACCGCCCTTGAGGCCCTGGGTGACCACGATCTTGTCCGGGTACGCCTTGCGGACCGTGTCGGAGGCCTGGTCCCAGTTGGTGTTGCGGACCAGCACGAGCTGCTTTCCGCGGTCGTAGGAGGCGATCTTGTACGGGCCGGAGGAGAACGGCCGCGAGTCGTACTGGGTGCCCTTGTCCTGCGACTGCGGCACGGGCGAGAAGGTCGGCAGGGTGGCGGTGTACGAGAACTCGGCGACCGGGCGCTTCAGGTGGAAGACGATGGTCTTGTCGTCCGGCGTCTCGATGCTGGGCAGGTGCTCGCCGTTCAGCGGGCCCTTGTAGTTCTCGCCGCCGGCCAGGTACTGGATGGCGTAGTCGGGGCCACCGGTGAGGTCCGGGGCGAAGGACCGCTCGACGTTGTACTTGACGTCGGCGGACTTGATCGGGCTGCCGTCCTCGTACGTGAGGCCGTCGCGCAGGGTGAAGGTCCAGGTCTTGCCCCCGTCGGAGGACTTGCCGAGGTCGGTGGCGAGGTCCGGGACGATCTCGCTGCCGGCGCTGCCCGGCTCGGACTTGAAGGTGACCAGCGTGCGGTAGATCAGCCGGGTGCCGAAGTCCATGTGCGGCAGCACCCAGTTGCGGGCCGGGTCGAGGTGCGCGAAGTCCTGGTTGGTCAGCACGGTGAGCGTGCCGCCCTTGACCGGGGAGCCGCCGACGATGGAGCCGGCCGCCGCGCCCGGGCCCTTGGTTCCGGCGGCCGTGGTGTCACCGGCGGTGTCGCTCTTGTCGTTCTTGCAGGCCCCGAGGCCGAGGGTGAGTGTCGCCGCGAGGGCCGCCGCGAGGGCGGCGTGGGTGCGCCTGTTCATGTGCAACTCCGCAGTGGGGGGCCGCCGTTGATGGCCCGTCGTCCGACCCCGGAGGTGATCCGGGGATCGACCGGGAGGGCGCCTCGACAGGTCTGGCCGCTCCGCGGTGTGACCCGTAACATAGTAATGTGAAATTGCACTGCACAAGAGATGACGCGTCCCGTTATCGAGCTGTGTCCGTGCCACCCCGCCGCCCCGCATAGGAGTCCCCCCCGGTGACCTTCCGTCAGACCGGTCTCAACACCAGCAGCCACGACCTGCCGACCTCCCCCGCCCTGGAGGCCTACATGGCCACCGCCTGGGCCCCCACCCCGCTCACCGACGACCGGCGCGTCCCCGGGTACGCCGCCATGCCCGGCCGCCGCGACCGGCTCTCCGCCGCCTTCCCCGGCGAACGCCTGATCGTCCCGGCCGGCGAGCTCAAGGTGCGCAGCAACGACGACGACTACCGGTTCCGCCCGCACAGCGCCTACGCCTGGCTCACCGGCCTCACCGGCGAGGACCAGCCCGGCCACGTCCTCGTCCTGGAGCCCGCCGGCCCCGAGGGCCACGAGCCCGTCCTCTACCTGCGCCCCCGCTCACCGCGCGGCGGCGACTCCGCCCGCGGCGGCGAGTTCTACCGCGACCGCCGCTACGGCGAGTTCTGGGTCGGCCGCCGCCCCGACCTCGCCGAGGCCACCCGCCTCACCGGCCTGCGCACCGAGCACCTCGACGACCTCGACAAGCTGCTCACCGGACCGCAGCCCGCCACCCGCGTGCTGGCCGGCGTCGACACCGCCCTGGACGCCGCCACCGACCGGCCCGGCTCACCCGCCCGGCGCGCGGACGACGCCGCCCTCGCCTCGGTGCTGTCCGAGCTGCGCCTGGTCAAGGACGCCTGGGAGGTCGAACAGCTCCAGCTCTCCGTCAACCACACCGTGCTCGGCTTCCAGGACGTCGTCCGCGCCCTCCCCGCCGCCCTGCGCCACCCGCGCGGCGAGCGCTGGATCGAGGGGATCTTCAACCTGCGCGCCCGCGCCGAGGGCAACGGCACCGGCTACGACACCATCGCCGCCTCGGGCGCCCACGCCTGCGTCCTGCACTGGATCCGCAACGACGGCGCGCTCGACCCGAACGCCCTGCTGCTGCTCGACGCCGGCGTCGAGACCGACACCCTGTACACCGCCGACATCACCCGCACCCTTCCGCTGAGCGGCACCTTCAGCCCCGCCCAGCGCCAGGCCTACGACCTGGTGCTGGCCGCCCAGGACGCCGGCATCGCCGCGCTGCGCCCCGGCGCGCGGTTCCGCGACTTCCACCTCGCCGCGATGCGGGTCTTCGCCGAGGGCCTCGCCGACTGGGGCGTGCTGCGGATCCCCGCCGAGCAGGCCCTCGCCGAGGACAGCGGCCTCTACCGCCGCTACACCCTCTGCAGCAGCGGCCACATGCTCGGCCTGGACGTGCACGACTGCGCCAAGGCCCGCGCCGACACCTACCTCGACGGCGTCCTGGAGGAGGGCCACGTCCTCACCGTGGAGCCCGGCCTCTACCTCCAGCCCGACGACGAGACCCTCCCGCTGGAACTGCGCGGGCTCGGCATCCGCCTGGAGGACGACCTCGTGATCACCGCCGACGGCGCCCGGCTGATGTCCGACGCACTCCCCCGCACCGCCGCCGCCGTCGAAGCCTGGATGGCCGAACTGCTCGCCTGACCACCACCGCGCCACGGGCAGGGGGCCGGCTCAGGCCACCTTGATCGTCCGGTCCCCCTGCCGCACGGTGACCTCCACCTCGCCGCCGATCGCCGCCGCGTAGGCCCGCAGGTTGTCCAGGCTGTCCACCTGCCCGTGCTCGATCTGCGACACCCGCGCCTGGCTCACCCCGAGCAGCCCCGCCACCTCCTTCTGCGTCAGCCCCACCTTCCGCCGCAGCTCCGCCAGCTCGTGACCACGGATCCGCGCCAACGACTCCTGCCGCATCCGCGCCCGCTCCGCCTCCGCCTCCGGCGTCGCCAGCGCGGGATTGCGCCGCTGCGCCTCGGCCCACACCTCGGTCCAACGACGACCCTTCATGCGCGCGCTCCCTCACCGGCCCTTTCCCCCCACACCGGCCCGGCCGTAGCGCGGCTCCGCCGTCCCGCCACCCTCTCGGGGGACGACCCGGCCGATCCCTCGCGCCCCCGGTGTGCGCCCGGTGGGCGGGGTGGCCGTCCGCCTCAGCTCCGGGCCGCCCGCCACAGCTCGCCAACGATCTCCGCGGCCGGGCCGCCGCGGGCCGCGCGGTGGCCGGTGCCGGCCCACAGGTGCATCGCCGCGGTGTCCGCCCGGGCGGCCGCCGCCGCCCGCAGCGGCTGGGTGAGGTGGTGCACCTCCGGGTAGGCGGCCGGGACGTACGGCTCGTACCGGTCGATGAACGCGTTGCGCAGCCCGCGCGCCGGGCGGCCGGTGAACGCGCGCGTCACCACCGTCTCCGGGAGTTCGGTCAGCGCGGCCCGGTGCGCCGCGTTCGCCCCGGACTCGTCCGCGCGCAGCAGCGCCGTCCCCACCTGGACGGCCACCGCCCCGGCCCGCAGCGCGGCCGCGACCGCCGGCCCGTCGGCGAGCCCGCCCGCCGCGATCAGCGGCAGCGCCGTCACCGCGCCCACGGCGGGCAGCAGTCGGAGCAGCGGGACGTTCCCCGGCCGGTCCGCCACGCCGTGCGTGGCCCGGTGGCCGCCCGCCTCCGGGCCCTGCACGCAGAGGGCGTCCACCCCGACCGCCTCGGCGCGGCGCGCCTCCTGCGGCGTGGTCACGGTGGCGATCTGCTGGATCCCGGCCGCCCGCAGCGCCCCCGCCTCCTCGGGCGAGGGCAGCCCGAAGGTGTACGACACCACGGGGACGGCCGGCGCCCCGGCCAGCAGTGCGGCGATCTTGGCGTCCCAGTCGTCGCGGTCCGGCGCGATCTCCTCCGGCAGGCGGACATCCAGGCGCCGCGCCTCCGGCAGCAGCCGCGCGCGGTAGGCGGCGACGGCCCGCGGATCGCCGGGCGCGGCGGGCACGAAGAGGTTCACGCCGAACGGCCGGTCGGTCAACTCGCGGACCCGGTCGATCTGTTCGACCATCGCGGTGGCGCTCCGGTACCCGGCGGCGAGGAACCCCAGGCCCCCGGCCGCGTTCACCGCGGCGACCAGCTCCGGGGTGGTCGCCCCGCCCGCCATGGGCGCGGCGATGACGGGCACGGCGAGTTCGTCGAGGCGGACGGCCATTCCGGGTTCCTCCACTGCGCGTGACGGCTTCGGGCTCCGCCCAACCCTACGCCCGCGGCCCTCAGGCCCCCCGGCGGATCAGCCCCCGCGCCCGTGCCTCGCGGACCGCCGCCGTCCGCGAGTCCACCCCCAACTTGGCGTAGACGTGCACCAGGTGGGACTTCACCGTGGCCTGGCTCAGATGCAGCCGCTGGCTGATCCCCTGGTTGGTCAGCCCGTCCGCGACCAGTCCCAGCACCTCCGTCTCCCGCGCGCTCAGCGCCGCCGACGGCGTCCGCATCCGCTCCAGGAGCCGGTCCGCCACCGCCGCCGCCAGCGCCGTCCGCCCCTGCGCGGCCGAGCGGACGGCCCGGGCCAGCTCCTCCGGCGGCGCGTCCTTCAGCAGGTACCCGGTGGCCCCGGCCTCCAGCGCGGGCAGGGTGTCCGCGTCGCTGTCGTAGGTCGTGACGATCAGCACCCGGGGCGCCACCGCCCGGGCCGTGATCGCGGCGGTGGCCTGGGCGCCGTTCATCGCCGAGCCCGGCCCGAACTGCAGGTCCATCAGCACGACGTCCACCTCGACCTCCGCCGCCAGCTGCACGGCCCGTTCGGCGGTGGCGGCCTCGGCGACGACGACGAAGTCCCGCTCGCTCTCCAGGACGGCCCGCAGCCCGGCCCGGACCACCGGGTGGTCGTCGGCGAGCAGCAGGCGGATCACGGCGTCGGTCACGGGGATTCCTCGGTGGTGGGGGCGACGGGCAGCAGTACGGCGAGCGCCGTCCCCTCTCCCGGGGCGGACTCCACGGCGAACGTACCGCCCAGCGCCCGCGCCCTGGCCCGCATGGACGGCAGGCCGAAGCCGCCGTCCCCGCCGGCGTCGGCGGCCGCCCGCGCCGGGTCGAAGCCCGCTCCGTCGTCGAACACGTCCAGCGCGACCTCGCCCTCCATGTAGCTGAGTGTCACCTCGGCGTGCGAGGCCTTCGCGTGCCGCACCGTGTTGCCCAGGGCGGACTGCGCGATCCGCAGCAGCGCGACCTCGTGCGGCACCGGCAGCCGCACCGGGTCGCCCGAGACGTGCAGCCGGACGGGCAGGCCGGCGTGCGCGGTCGTGGTGGCGCAGAGCCGTTCGAGGGCGCCGGCCAGCGAGCCGCTCTCCAGATCGGGCGGGGTCAGCGCGCGGACGAAGCGGCGGGCCTCGGCGAGGTTGTCCTGGGCGGCCCGACGGGCCTGTTCGACGTAGTCGGCGGCGGCCTCGGTCCGGTCGGGCAGGGCCCGCTGGGCGGCCCGCAGCAGCAGCTGGATGCTGGACAGGCTCTGGGCGAGGGTGTCGTGGATCTCCCGGGCGAGCCGTTCGCGCTCGGCCAGCACACCGGCGGTGTGGTGGGCGGCGTCGAGGCCGGCCCGGGCGGCGGTGAGCTCGTCGATCAGCCGGCGGCGCTCCTCGCTCTCCCGGTAGAGCGCCTGGTAGCCGAAGACGGTGACGACGGCGACGGCCGCACCGAGGGTGGGCCCGATCGCCGCGGCGAAGCCGACGGTGTGCTGGTGCCAGGACCACGCGACCACCGCGGTGACGGCGGTGACGGCGACGGCCACCAGCCCGCCCCGGCGGCCGAGCAGGTGCAGCTCCAGGAAGTACAGCGGGAAGGCGAGCCAGACGCCGTCCTGGGTGGTGGTCAGCACTCCCACCCAGGACACACCGAGCACGGCCAGCCAGAGGACGGTGGACCACCGCGACCGCCGAACGGCCCCGACCAGCGGCCCGGCCGCGTACACCGCGGCCATCGCGGTACCGGCGGCGACGACGGCCGCCGCCTCGGCGCCGCGGCCGACCACGGCACGGGCCACGGCGAGTGCGAGCAGGCCCGCCACCAGCAGGTGCAGGCAGACCTGGAGCACGCGGGCGACGGGGGTGGTTCGAGGTCGTTCGGTCGCCATCCGTCCAGCCTAGGGTCCGTACCGCCCGGACGGATCAATCGAAAGGTTGAACTCCGCCTCTCCCCTTCGATGCCGAGGTTCCAATCCCGCGCGCGATGCCCGACGGCCCCCTTCCGCGGGACGGTGGTGAGCGTCGCCGCCGCTGCGCGAGCCGCGGCGGGACCCGAGGAAGAGGAGAGCCCGGACGTGTTCGTCGCCTGGAGGGACCTGCGGTTCGCGAAGGGGCGGTTCGCCCTGATGGGAACCGTCGTCGTGCTGATCACCGTACTGGTCGGCCTGTTGTCCGGCCTCACGGCCGGGCTCGGCCGGCAGAACGTCTCGGCGATCACCGGCCTGCCCGCCGACCACCTCGCCTTCGCCGTCCCCGCCGACGGGCAGCGGCTCTCCTTCACCGACTCCCAGGTCACCCCCGAGCAGTGGCAGGGCTGGGCGCGGGCCCCCGGGGTCACGGCCGCGCAGCCACTCGGGATCACCACCACCAAGGCCGCCGCCGGGCAGCGCACCACCGCGCTCTCCGCCTTCGGCGTGCCGGACGGCTCGCCGCTGGCCCCGCGGGGCGAGGCGGTCGGCCCCGGCCGGGCCGTGCTGTCGCAGGCCGCCGCCGAGGAGCTCGGCGGGCTGCGTCCTGGCGCGGCCTTCACCCTGGCCGGCCGCCCGCTCCAGGTCGCGGCGGTGGCCGGCGACGCCTCCTTCAGCCACACCCCGGTCGTCTGGACCAGCCTCACCGACTGGCAGGCGGTCGCCCCGGGCGGCGCCGGGCACGCCACGGTGATCGCCCTGACCACGGCCCCCGGCGCGGACCTCGGCACGGCGGACACCCGGTACGGCACCGAGACCCGGAGCCGGGCGGACGCACTCGCCGCGATCGGCTCCTACACCTCGGAGAACGGCTCGCTGCAACTGATGCGCGGCTTCCTGTTCGCCATCTCGGCGCTGGTGATCGGCGCCTTCTTCACCGTCTGGACGATCCAGCGCAGCGGCGACGTCGCGGTGCTGAAGGCACTCGGCGCCTCCACCCGCTACCTGCTCACGGACGCGCTCGGCCAGGCGGTCCTGCTGCTGGTGCTGGGCACGGCCGCCGGCACCGCGATCGCGGTCGGCGCCGGCACCCTGCTCGGCTCGGCGGTGCCGTTCGTCCTGGACGCCCCGACCGTCCTCGTCCCGGCCGTCGTGATGATCGCGCTCGGCGCGGTCGGCGCGGCCCTGTCCATCCGCCGGATCACCTCCGTCGACCCGCTGACCGCCCTGGGGAGTGCCCGATGAGCCTGCACCTCGACCGCGTGACCCTCACCTACCCGGACGGCGAGGGCCGGCTGACCGCGCTGGACGACGTCTCGCTGACCGTGCCGAAGGGCTCGATCACCGCGGTGGTCGGCCCGTCCGGCTCCGGCAAGTCCAGCCTGCTGGCGGTCGCCGCCACCCTGACCGCCCCGGACACCGGCCGGGTGGTGGTGGACGGCGTCGAGACCACCGGACTGCACCGCGCCGAGCTGACGGCGCTGCGTCGCGGCCGGATCGGCATCGTCTTCCAGCAGGCCAACCTGCTGCCCTCGCTCACCGCCGCCGAACAGCTCCAGGTGATGGCCCACCTCGACGGCCGCTCCCCGCGCAGCGCCCTCCCCCGCGCGCTGGAGCTCCTGGCCGCCGTCGGACTGCGCGACCAGGCGGCGCGCCGGCCGCACCAGCTCTCCGGCGGTCAGCGCCAGCGCGTCAACATCGCCCGCGCCCTGATGAACGACCCGACGGTGCTGCTGATCGACGAGCCCACCAGCGCGCTGGACCACGAGCGCGGCGCCGCCGTGATCGACCTGATCACCGAACTCACCCACCGCCGCGCCACCGCCACCGTGCTGGTCACCCACGACCGGGCCCACCTCACGGCCGTCGACCGCGTCGCCGAGGTCCACGACGGCCGGCTCACGGCGCCGGCGGCGGTGTGAGCCGCTTCTTCGTGGTGAGGACGTCGTCCACCGAGAGCGTCACCGAGGCCCCGATCGACTCCGGCAACGTGAACGACTGCCCGGGGTGGTGGACGGCGTCCACGCGGTACTCGCCGTCCGACGGCTCGGTCAGCACCCTCACCCGCTGATCGGTCCGGTCCACGATGACGTAGACCGGCAGCCCGGCGGAGGCGTAGGCGGCGGGCTTCTTCGTCAGGTCGTCGCCGAGGTTCGAGGAAGTGACCTCCAGCACGAGGCGGAAGGCCGCGGGGTCGTAGCAGTTGAACCCGACCAGTCGGTCGTCGCTGTCCGCGTCGAGGACCGCCAGGTCGGGTACGGCGAAACCCGACGGCTCGTCCGGCAGCCGGACGGCGACGCCCTGGAAGACCTCCGCCTCCCCGTCGTCCAGCCCGGCCGCGACGAGCCTACGCATGAGCCTGGTCAGCGATCGCCCGTGCTGCAGGTCCGACGGCGGCGTCACGGTGATCCCGCTCCCGATGATCTCGATCCGGTAGCCGGCGAGCCGGGCCGAGATCAGCTCGGCGGGTTCGAGCAGCATCAGCTGCTCACCGGGCTCTTCCACTGCAGCGGACATGGAGGTCCTCCCGACTGCCGATGTCGAGAGCATCATCGTAGAGCGCCTGCCCCGCCCGCCGCCCGATCGTCGGTCTTCACCCGAACGAGCGGTCCGGGGCCGTTACCGGGCCCGCAGCCGCAGGGCCGGGCGGGCCTCCTCCTCCGCCTCCTCCTGGCCGGCCGCCCAGAGCGAGCGGACGTGGCCGAGGTGGCGGGACATGCAGGCCTCGGCGGCCTCCGCGTCGCCGGAGAGCATCAGGTCGAGCAGCTCCAGGTGCTCCTCGGCGGAGGAGACCAGCTCGCCGCGCTGGTCGAGGCGGTTCAGGCCGTAGAGCCGGGAGCGCTTGCGCAGGTCCCCGACGACCTCCACCAGGCGGGCGTTGCCGGCCAGGCCGAGCAGGTCGAGGTGGAACTGGCGGTCCGCCTCCAGGTAGCCGATCAGGTCGTGCTTGCGGGCGGCGGCCACGATCGCCTCGGCCTGCGGACGCAGCGCCTCCAGCTGCTCGGCGGTGGCGGTGCGGGTGACCCGGCCGACGGTCGGGACCTCGATCAGGGCGCGGATCTCGGTGAAGTCGTCGAGGTCGCGTTCGGTCAGCTCGGTGACCCGGAAGCCCTTGTTGCGGACGGCCTCGACCAGGCCCTCCCGGGCGAGGTCGAGCATCGCCTCGCGGACGGGGGTGGCGGAGACGCCGAAGTCGGCGGCGAGCGCGGGCGCGGAGTACACCACGCCGGGGCGCAGCTCGCCGGAGATCAGTGCGGCGCGGAGGGCGTGGGCGACCTGGTCGCGCAGCCGCTCCTGCACGGAGATCAGGGTGCGGGCTTTGAGGTCGGCCATGGTGTTCCTCCGGATGGGTCGCAGAACACCAGCGTACAATGTCACGTTACGTTGAGTGTGCAACATTTCGTGATTCGGACAGCCGGCGGCGGCCCCGTCCCGGCGGGCCCATCGTGGCAGTGGCCGCCGCCCGTCGCAACGGTCGGCGGCCACCCTGGCGGTGGACCTCCGCCGCCGCCCGGCTCAGCCCCGCCGGTGGACCTCCGCCGCGACGGCGAGGTCCTGCCAGGCCATCCCGACGCTCTTGAAGAACCGCGGCCGGTCGCTCGGCACCGGCACCTCGCCGCGCACCAGTTCGGCCAGGTTCCAGAGCGGACCGGCGCCGGTGACCCCCGCCATCAGCAGGTCCCCCGCCTCCCGCAGCGCGGCCGCCCGCGCCTCCACGTAGAGCTCGGCCCGGCCGACCAGCACCGCGTCCACCTCCCGCGCGTCCGGCTCGTGCGAGCCGACCGCGGCCACCGCCGCGTGGTCGGGCACCAGCGCGCCGTCGAACAGCGGCGTACGCGCGGTAGTGCAGCAGACCACCAGGTCCGCCTCGGCCACCGCGGCGGCCGTGCCCACCGAGGCCGCGAGCCCGAGCCGGCGCGCGTACCCGGCCAGCGCCTCGGCGGGCGCCTCGCTGCGGGCCACCACGGTGACCCTGGTCAGCGGCCGGACGGCGAGCAGCGCGTCCAGGTGCCCGTACGCCTGCGGGCCGGCCCCGAACAGGACCAGGTGCGCGGCGTCCGGCGTGGCGAGGCGCCGCAGCGCGACGGCTGTGACGGCGGGCGTGCGCAGCGCGGTGAGCGCCGCGCCGTCGAGCAGGGCGACGGGCCGCAGGGTCGGGCCGTCCAGCAGCAGGTAGCTGCCGGTGATCCGGGGCAGGCCGAGGGCGGCGTTCCCGGGGGCCACCCCGGCGATCTTCACCCCGGCGTACTCGGCCGTGGCCGCCGGCATCAGCAGCAGTTCGCCCGCCGGCACCGGTACCGCCGACCGGGCGGGCCCGGCCTCCGGGTCGAGCCCGGCCAGCAGCACCCGCTCGATCGCCTCGGCCGCCCGGGCCGGGCCCAACGAGCCGACCGCGCCCGGCCCGACGACGTGGACCGGCCCGGCCTCGGAGACAGACCCGGTTTCGGAAACCGGGCCGGCCTCGGAAACAGGCCCGGCCGCGCCCGGCCGGTCGGAGCCCGGCGCGACGCGCTGGAGCGGCTCAGCCGCCGCGCCGGGCAGCAGGAGGGGTTCGGGACGGCGGGCGGTCACAGCAGGAACCCCGTCCCCAGCGTGTCGTCCGGGTCGAGCAGGAAGGTGTGCTCGCCGGTGCGGTGGGCGGTGCCCGTGACCTCGGTGACCACACCGGCGCCGAGCGGATCGCCGCCGGGCAGCACCCGGCCGGTGAACACCGTCCCGATCAGCGACTCGTGGCGCAGTTCCCCGCCCGGGGCCAGCCGCCCCTCGGCGGCGAGCACGGCGAGGCGCGCCGACGTCCCGGAGCCGCACGGCGAGCGGTCGATCTGGCCGTCCGCGAAGACGGTGACGTTGCGCTGGGCGGGCCCGGCCGGGCCCTCGGGCAGCTCGTCGTGGAGGATCACCCCGTAGACCCCCGAGAGCCGCGGGTCGGTCGGGTGCCGGACGGCCGGCGAGTCGGCCAGGGCGGCCCGGATCTCCCGCCCGACGGCGGTGAGTTCGGGCAGCAGACCGGGCTCGACGGCGAGCCCCAGCGCGGCCGCCGGCACGCTGGCGTAGCAGGCGCCCGCGTGCGCGACGGCCACCTCCACGGTGCCGCGCGAGGTCCGCACCGCCAGCTTCGGCGCGCTGACGACGGCCGGTACGTTGCGGAATGTCACCCCGGTGGTCCGCCCGCCGGCGCGGTGCACGGCGGCGGTGACCCGCCCGGACGGCACGTCGATCCGCACCCGGGCCACCCCGTCGTCCGGGGCCCGGACCAGCCCCGAGTCCACCGCCCAGGCGCCGAGCGCGATGGTGCCGTGGCCGCAGGCGGTGGAGTAGCCGTCCTTGTGCCAGAAGAGCACGCCGAGGTGCGCCTCGTCGTCGTCCGGCGGCACCAGGAAGCCGCCGTACATCCCGGCGTGCCCGCGCGGCTCCCGGACGAGCAGTCGCCGCACCTCGTCGAGCGGGCCCGGCCGGGGCGCGGTGGCCGTGCCGCCCGCGCCGATCGCGACGGCCCGCCGCTCGGCGACGCTGTCCCCGGGCACGCCGGGGGCGCCGCCGACGACGATCCGGAACGGCTCGCCGGCGCAGTGGTAGTCCACGGCGCTGACCCGCATCACGCGCCACCGGCCGGGAGGACGCTGACGGTACGGCTCGCGGTGTAGAAGTCGAGCGCGGCCGCGCCCTGTTCCCGCTCCCCGTGGCTCGCGCCCTTGGCGCCGCCGAACGGCAGGTGGAAGTCGACGCCGCTGGAGGGCGCGTTGATCCGGATCATGCCCGCGTCCAGCCGGTCCGCGGCGGCCAGCGCCACGTCCAGGCTGCGGCTGTGCACCGAGGTGGCCAGCGAGTGCGGGGTGTCGTTGGCGAGCGCGATCGCCTCGTCCAGGTCCGCGGCCGCCAGCAGGACGGCCACCGGCCCGAAGAACTCCTCGCGCCGCAGCGGGTGTTCGGCCGGTACGTCGGCGAGCAGGGTCGGCTCGACGTACCAGCCGGGCCGCTCCGGGACGCCCCCGCCGGTGAGCACGGTGGCCCCGGCGGCGCGGGCGGACTCGACGGCGCCGGTGAGCCGGTCCCGGGCGGCGGCCGAGATGACCGGCCCGCAGGCCGCGTCGTCGACCAGGCCGAGCGCCTTCACCAGGGCGGCGCGCAGCGGCTCGTGGGCCGCGCCGACGGCGATCACCCGGCTGGTGGCGGTGCACTTCTGCCCGGCGTACCCGGCGATGGCGGCCGCCAGGTGGGCGGCGGCCTGCTCGGGGTCGGCGTCCGGCAGCACCAGGGCGGCGTTGAGGCCGCCCAGCTCGGCCTGGACCGGGACGCCGCGTTCGGTGGCGGCCCGCACCACGGCCCGTCCGACGCCCGTCGAGCCGGTGAACGACACCACGTCCGCCGTGTCGACCAGCGCCGCGCCCTCCTCCGCCCCGCCCGGCAGCACGGTGAACACGCCCTCGGGCAGACCCGCCGCCGAGGCCAGCTCCGCCAGCCGCAGCGCGCAGGCGGTGGCCTCCGGCGCGGGCTTGAGCGCCACGGTGTTGCCGACCGCCAGCGCCGGCGCGGCCTTCCAGACCGGGATCGCCAGCGGGAAGTTCCACGGCGTGATCAGCCCGGCCACCCCGTACGGGCGGCGGCGGGTGAGCAGCAGGCCCTCGCCGGCGGCGGTCTCGTGGACGGCGCCGGCGGGCGCGTACGGCGCCTGCGCGTAGTAGCGCAGGATCGCCGCGGTGCGGCCGACCTCGCCGCGCGCCTCGGCCACCGGCTTGCCGACCTCGCGGACGATCAGCGCCGTCAGCTCCTCGGCGCGCTCCTCGACCGCCCCGGCGAACCGGGTGAGCGCGGCCGAGCGCGCGGCGGCCCCGGCGGCGAGCCAGCCGGGCTGCGCGGCCCGGGCCCGCCCGACGGCGGCCCGGACGGCCTCGGCACCGGGCGCGTCGACCTCGGCCACGAGGTCCTCGGGATCGGCGGGGTTGTACGAAAGGATCGTCACAGCAGGCAGCCCTTCGGGGTGTTCAGGCGGTTCAGAGCAGGAACCCGGCCGGGAACGGGTCGCTCGGGTCGAGGAAGTACTGGGCGGTGCCGGTGATCCAGGCCCGGCCGGTGACGGTCGGCACCACGGCGGGCCGCCCGGCCACCTCGGTCTCCTCGACCAGGCGGCCGGTGAAGGTCGTCCCGATGAAGGAGTCGTTGCGGAAGTCCCGCCCGAGCGGGAGTTCGCCCCGGGCGTGCAGCTGGGCCATCCGCGCGGAGGTGCCGGTGCCGCACGGCGAGCGGTCGAACCAGCCGGGGTGGATGGCCATCGCGTGCCGGGAGTGCTCGGCGGTGGAGCCGGGCGCGAGCAGTTGGACGTGGTGGCAGCTGTGGATCGACGGGTCCTCGGGGTGCACCGGCCGGTCCGGGCCGCCGTTGACGGCCTCCATCAGGGCGAGTCCGGCGTCCAGGATGTCCTGCTTGCGCTCGCGCTCGAACGGCAGCCCGAACTCGGCGAGCGGCAGGATCGCGTAGAAGTTGCCGCCGTACGCGAGGTCGTAGCCGACCGTGCCGTACCCGGGCACCTCGATCTTGCGGTCCAGGGCGACCGCGTACGAGGGCACGTTGCGGATGGTCACCGCGGTGGCGGCGCCGTCCTCGACCCGCACGTCGGCGGTCACCAGCCCGGCCGGGGTGTCCAGCCGCACCGTGGTGACCGGCTCGACCACCGGCACCATGCCGGTCTCGACCAGGACGGTGGCCACGCCGATGGTGCCGTGGCCGCACATCGGCAGCAGGCCGGAGACCTCGATGTAGAGCACCCCGAAGTCGGCGTCCGGGCGGGTCGGCGGCTGGAGGACGGCGCCGCTCATCGCGGCGTGGCCGCGCGGCTCGTACATCAGCAGCGTCCGGAAGTGGTCGAGGTGCTGCTGGAAGTGCACCCGGCGCTCGGCCATGGTGGCACCGGGGATGACACCGAAGCCGCCGGTGACGACCCGGGTCGGCATGCCCTCGGTGTGCGAGTCGACGGCGTGGAACACGTGGCGGCTGCGCATCTGGTGGCGACTCCCGTCGGGGGTGGGTGGGGTGGTGGGCCGGGCCGGCTGCCCCAGCAGCCGGCCGCACCCGGTGGCAGCGGGGTCGGTTACCCGAGCCCCTCGGCCAGCGCCTTCTCGGTGGCCGCGCGGACGGCCGCCTCGATCTCCGGGCCGAGCGGCAGCCGCGGCTCGCGGGTGGGACCGCCGGGGCGGCCGACGATGTCCATCGAGAGCTTGATCGCCTGGACGAACTCGGTCTTGGAGTCCCAGCGCAGCAGCGGGTGCAGGGCCTTGTAGAGCGGCAGCGCGACGTCCAGGTCGTGGGCGACGGCGGCCTGGTACAGGGCGACGCTCGCGGCCGGCAGGGCGTTCGGGTACCCGGCGATCCAGCCGACCGCGCCGGCCAGGGCCAGCTCCAGCAGCACGTCGTCGGCGCCGATCAGCAGGTCGAGCCCGGGGGCCAGCTCGGCGATCTCGTACGCCCGGCGGACGTCGCCGCTGAACTCCTTGACGGCGACGATCGAGCCCTCGCCGTGCAGCCGCGCCAGCAGCGCGGGGACGAGGTCGACCTTGGTGTCGTACGGGTTGTTGTAGGCGACGACCGGCAGGCCGGCCTTGGCCACCTCGGCGTAGTGGGCCCGGACGGCGTCGTGGTCGGCGCGGTAGGCGTTCGGCGGCAGCAGCAGGACGGAGCCGGCGCCCGCCTCGGCGGCCTGCTCGGTCCAGCGGCGGGACTCGGCACTGCCGTACGCGGCCACCCCGGGCATCACCCGGGAGCCGTCGCCGGCCGCCTCGACGGCGACCTCGACGACCTTGGCCCGCTCCTCGGCGGTGAGCGTCTGGTACTCCCCCAGGGAGCCGTTGGGGACGACGCCGTCGCAGCCCGAGTCGATCAGCCAGCGGACGTGCTCGGCGTAGGCGTCGTAGTCGACGGAGTGGTCCGGGCGCAGCGGGATCGTGGTGGCGACCATGATGCCGCGCCAGGGACGGGTGGTGTCGTGCGGGGTGTGGGACACAGCTGACTCCTTGGTGAGGTGTGACATTTTATTAGACGTCGCAGGCGGAGACAAGAGCCCCGCGCCACGTGTTCAGGGGGCCGGCGGACCGGCCGCGAGCTGCGAGAGCGGGACGGGGCAGGACAGCGGGCGGCTGTCCGCCCGCGACTCGCCGGCACCGGAGAGGCAGGCCACCGCCGGACCGCACATCCGACCCTGGCACCAGCCCATCCCGGCCCGGGTGAGCAGCTTGACGGTCCGCGCGTCGCCCGCGCCGAGCTCCTCCACCGCCTCGGTGATCCGGGCCACCGGCACCTCCTCGCAGCGGCAGACGTCGGTGTCCGGGCGCAGCCACCCCGTCCAGCCGGGGCCGGGCCGGTGCGCCGCCGCCATCAGCTCGGCGAAGGCGCGCAGCCGGGCACGGCGGCGCAGCAGCGCCGTCCGGGCCGGGGCCCCGGCGACCGCGTGGGCCGCCAGCTCCCCCTCGGCGATCGCCAGGTCGGCGCCGCCGACCCCGCAGGTCTCGCCGGCCGCCCAGAGGCCGGGGAGGGTGGTCCGCAGCCGGGCGTCCACCACGAGGGCGAGGGCCCCGTCGGGCGTCGTCCTGGTCGCGGCGCCCAGCTCGGTGGCCAGCTCGATCTGCGGCAGCAGCCCGTGGCCGACGGCGAGCGCGTCGCAGGCGATCCGGCGCTCGGTACCGGGCACCGGCCGCCAGTCGGCGTCCAGCCGGGCGACGGTGACGGCCGTGACCCGGTCGGTGCCGTGCGCCTCGACGACGGCGCTGCGCCGGCGCAGCCGGACGCCGTGGCGCAGCAGCGCGGCGCCGTGGCCGGCGCCCTCGACGAGCTTGGCCGGGACGGCGGCCAGCACGTCGGGGCGCCGCGCGTAACCGAGGTAGCCGGTGGCCTCGACCACCTCGGGCACCTCGGCCCCGGCGGTGACCAGCGAGGACGCCGCCGCGAGCAGCAGCGGCCCGCTGCCGGCCACCACGATCCTCCGGCCCGGCAGCACCAGGCCCGCCTTGAGCATGGCCTGCGCCCCACCGGCGGTGACCACCCCGGGCAGCGTCCAGCCGGGGAACGGCAGCTGCCGCTCATAGGCGCCGGTGGCCAGCAGGACGGCGGCGGCCCGGACGGTGGCCCGCTCGTCGGCGGCCGGCCCGAGGGTGGCGTGCACCGCCCAGCCGGTGTCGGCCGGGCGCTCCAGGGCCCAGACCTGGTGACCGCCCAGGAGGTCCACCCGGCCGGTGCGGCGGTGCGCCGCGAGCCGGTCGGCCAGCCCGGTGTAGACGGACCAGCCGTGGTGCAGCCGGTCGGGCCGGGTGGCGCCCAGCCCGGGCGCGGGGTGGCGGTAGTACTGGCCGCCGGTGCGCGGGCCGGCGTCGAGCAGGGCGCAGCGCAGGCCGAGGTCGGCGGCGGCCACGGCCGCGGCGAGGCCCGCCGGGCCCGCACCGATCACCGCGAGGTCGTAATCGCCCCGCTCGGCGGGCCCGGACGCCGCGGACAGCCCGGACGGCTCGGACGCTTCGAACGCATCGGACGCATCGGACGCATCGGACGCATCGGACGCATCGGACGCATCGGACGGTTCAGACGGCGAGGTCGGCACGGCCGTTGCCCTCCTGGGTGGTGACGACGGTACCGGGCTCGGCCGGCACCAGACAGGTGCGCTGGTTGGGGCGGCCGTCCACGACGGCCAGGCAGTCGAAGCAGGCGCCGATCCCGCAGAACGCCCCGCGCGGCCTGCCGCCGACCCGGGTGGTGCGCCAGGCCAGCACGCCGTCCGCCCAGAGCGCGGCGGCGATCGACTGGCCGGGCAGGGCCGGCACCGGCCGGCCGTCGAAGTCGATGGTGTGGGCGGGCCCCGGCTCCGCCCCGACCAGCGCGGCCGGGGTCCGGCGTCGCATCGGCGGGTTCATCCGCGCGTTCTCCATTCCGAAGTTCCTCTGATCCGCCCGCGCGGTCCTGCACCGCGCGGCCGCCCCACCCGGCCCGTCCGTCCCCGAGCCCGTCCGTCCGCGGACGGGCTCACGCCCCGACCGGGAAGCGGTCCGCCCGGAACGGCGCGAGGTCCAGCTCCGGCCGCTTGCCGGTGAGCTGCTCGCTGATCAGCAGCCCGGTCGCCGGGGCGAGCCCGATGCCCGCCCCTTCGTGGCCGCAGGCGTGATGGAGCCCCGGCACCCTCGGGTCGGCGCCGATCGCGGGCAGGTGGTCCGGCAGGTACGGGCGGAACCCCCGGTAGGCGCGAACCACGCTGACGTCGGCGAGCACCGGGAAGAGCGCGGCGGCCTGCGCGGCGAGCCGGTGCAGCACCTCCACCGAGAGGGTCCGGTCGAAGCCGACCCGCTCCCGGCTGGCGCCGATCAGCACCGGACCGCCGGGGGTGCCCTCGACCACCGCCGAGGTCTGCAGTGCGGCCGAACCGCTGGCCACGTCCGCGACGTAGTCGGCCGCGTAGACCTTGCGCCGGACGATCCGCGGCAGCGGCTCGGTCACCAGGACGAAGCCCCGCCGGGGCAGCACCGGCAGGTGCACGCCGGCCAGCGCGGCCAGCTCGCCGCCCCAGGTGCCGGCGGCGTTGATCACGGCCGTCGCCGCCAGCCGGCGCCGGTCGGTGACGACGCCGCGTACGGCGCCGTCCGGCCCGGTGGTCACCGCCCGGACGGTCTCGCCGGTGTGCAGGACCGCGCCCGCGCGGCGGGCGGCGCGCAGCAGGTGCGCGGCGGCCAGGGCGGGCTGGACCTGGGCGTCCTGGGGGTAGAGGAACCCGCCGGCCAGCCCGGGGGCGAGGTGCGGTTCGAGTTCGCGCAGCCGCTCGCCGGGGATCTCCTCGGCGGTGACGCCGACCGCCCCCTGCTCGGCGGCGAAGGCGCGCAGGGCGTCCTGGCGGGCCGGGGTGTCGGCGACCACCAGGCCGCCCTTGGGCTCGTACTCGACGGCGGCGCCGAGCTCCTCGGCGAGCTCGCGCCAGAGCCGGGTGGACAGCAGCGCGAGGTCGAGTTCCGGCCCGGGCTCCTTGTCGGAGACCAGCAGATTGCCCTCACCGGCGCCGGTGGTACCACCGGCGACCGGGCCCCGGTCGATGACGGCGACGGCGAGCCCGGCGCGGGCGGCGTAGTAGGCGCAGGCGGCACCGACCACGCCGGCGCCGACCACGACGACATCCAGGGGAGGTCTCTGAGGCGTGGACACCGCAGTAATATGTCACATGCCATCGTGCCTGCCAAGAGCGCCCCGCCGACCGGTCAGCTCCGGACCGAGAGGCCGGCCCCGGAACCCCCTGCACGGCGCCCACCGGCGGCTTCCCTCGACGGCGGGGCCCACGCGAAAGACCCCGGCCCCGCCGGGAGACGGCGGGGCCGGGGTCTTTCGAGGCGGGTCAGCCCATCACGTGATGTCGTCCATCTGCTCGTGCCGGGCGGCTGTGACCGGCGCCGGGATCACCGGCGTGCCGGAGGCCTCGACGGCCTCCGTGCCCCCCACCGGCTGCACCGAGAGGTCCAGGTGCGAGGCCTCCTCGTCGTCCAGCCCGAGGTCCGGGTTGCGACGGGCCTTGCGCCGGTCGTTCACGATGGCGATCCCGACCGCGACGAAGTACAGCGCCCAGATCGGCGCGGCCAGCACCAGCATGCTGACGGGCTCGGCGCTCGGCGTCGCGAAGGCGGCGAAAACGGTGATCGCCAGCACCATGCCGCGCCACCAGCCGAGCAGCCGCCTGCCGGTGACCATGCCGACCATGTTCAGCATCACCAGCAGCAGCGGGAACTCGAAGGCGAGGCCGAAGACCAGCACCATCCGGGTCGCGATGTCGAGGTAGTCCTCGGGCGGCAGGATCGGCGTGGTGTTGTTCGGGGTGAACGAGATCAGCACGTCGACCGTGGTCGGCAGGACCAGGATGGCGCAGGTCACACCGGCCAGGAACAGCGGCGCCCCGCAGGCCATGAAGATGATCGTGTACTTCTTCTCGTGCCGGTGCAGACCCGGCGCGACGAAGGCCCAGACCTGGTAGAGCCAGACCGGCACGGCCGCGACCACACCGGCCGTCAGCGACACCTTGAGCATCCAGGTGAAACCGGCGGTCAGACCGATGTTGGAGACCTGGGCGCACTTGCCGTGGTACTGGTCGGCGGTCTCCACGGTGCAGTGCGGCAGCGGCTTCAGCAGGAAGTCCTCGAGCTGCTTGTGGTAGATCGCAGCGACGATCGTGATGACCACGATCGCCAGGACCGACTTGACCACCCGGTTCCGCAGTTCCCGCAGGTGGTCGGCGAGGGCCATCCGCCCCTCAGGATCCTTGGACGTCTTCGACGCCTTCGAGAGCTTGCTCAACCCCGGTCCTCAACTCGTGCGTCGAGCCCCGCCGGTCGACGGGCCTCACTAGTCGCTTGCGTCACGTGCACCCCGTGCGCCGCGGACCGCTCAACGCGGGCCGCCACCGTCCGTTCCCGTCCCGGTGGGCTGCTCGGCCACCGGCCGGGCCGTCCCGGACGCCCCCGGCGCGGCCTGGATCGTCTTCGCGGGGTCGGCCACGACGGCGGGCGCGGGCTGGGCCGGCGCGCTCTCGTCCGCCGCACCGTCCGAACGCATCGCCTTGGTCTCGCTCTTCAGGATCCGCATGGACTGGCCGAGCGAGCGCGCCAGGTCGGGCAGCCGCTTGGCGCCGAAGAGCAGAATGGCAAGAACCACGATCACCAGGATCGCGGTCGGCGAGATCCGCATGTTCGACCACCTTCAGTCATGGCGGCACACCGGCAGGCCACCGCTGCGGGGATGGTAACCGCTGCGAGTGACGCCCTGACGACGGCCGCCCGAACAGGACAGCGGCCCCCGTCGCACTTCAGGAGCCTGCTGAGAGCGTAACCCGCCCGAACCTCCGGGCAGCAGCCCCCGTACCCCCGAAGTCCTCGCGACGGTCAACCGCTACCGGCCGCCCGCCCGGGCCGGCCGCCCGCTCAGCGGCCCGGAACCGCCGCGGCGAGGTCGCCGGCCGCCTCGGCCAGCGCCCGGGAGGCGGTGTCCACTCCCTTGGCCAGCGTCCGCACGTCCAGCCAGAGCCGGATCGCGAGGACACCGAGGACCAGCAGACCGGCGGCGGCGAGCAGGACGGCGGCGACGAGCATCCAGGACATGGCCCCCACCCTATCCGCCGGCTTCGGCCCGACCCGTCCCGCCCGACGGCAGGACGGCCCCCGCCGCACCCGGCCCCCCGGCCGGGACGAGGCGCATCGTCCGCACCCCGGCGCCGGTCAGCGCCGCCACGATCTTCTCCCCCGCCTGCTTGCGGACCGAGGCGCCGCAGAGCGGGCAGCCGAAGCTGTAGTGCGCCTGGGCCGGCGTCCGGCCCAGCGTGAGGCGGAACTCCTCGGCGGGCAGCTCCACCTTCTCCCGGCACTCCGAGCAGTAGACCTTGAATCTGGTACCCGGCTCCACGGCTCAGACCTGCCCCTCCCCGTAGCCGGCCAGCGCCTCCAGCGCCGCCGACCGCGCCTGCTCGGCGAGCGCCGGCGGCGAGACGATCCGCCCGTCCCGGCCGAGCCGCAGCGCCAGCGGGCGCAGCTGGGACGGGTCGGCGCTGCGCAGGGTGATCCGCAGCCCGCCGTCGGGCAGTTCCTCGGCCCGGTCGTGGGTGTAGTACTCGGCCACCCAGCGCCCGCCGGAGGACACCTCGACCACCACCTCGGGGTCGGTCGCGGACGGGTTGACCAGCCCGCCCGAGAGGTCGCGCGGCTCCCGCTTGGGCGGGTCGGAGGGGATGTCCAGCACCTTGATCTCGGCGACCCGGTCGAGCCGGAACATGCGGTGGTCCTCGGAGGTCCGGCACCAGGCCTCCAGGTACGTGTGGCCCTCGGTGAGCAGCCGGATCGGGTCGACCTCGCGCTCGGTCATGCCGCCGCGCCCGTGCGAGTAGTACCGCAGCCAGAGCCGCCGGCCCTCGCTCAGCGCACGGTCGATGTCCGCGAAGACGTGGCTCTCCGCCTCGAAGGTGACACCGACCCGGGCGCTGCCCTCGGCGCTGTCCCCGGCAGCGTTCTCGATCTTGGCGACGGCCCGGGTGAGCGCCTCCCGGTCACCGGCCCGCAGACCGGGCAGGCCCGCCACCGCGCGGGCGGCGACCAGCAGCGCGGTCGCCTCGTCCGCGGCCAGCCGCAGCGGCTGGGCGACGTCGTCGACGTTGTGCCACCAGATCCGCTCGCCGTCGGTGTCGATGTCGAGCAGGTCACCGCCGCGGAAGCTGGTGCCGCACATCGGCAGCACGTTGAGGTCGCCGATCAGCTCGCGCTCGGTGATCCCGAAGGCCCGGGCCACCTCGGCGACCTCGGCGCCGGGCCGCTCGCGCAGGTAGGTGACCAGCGAGAGCATCCGCCGGGTCTGGTCGATCGCGTTGCTCATGCCCGCACTCCTTCAGCACTCTCCACCGCGGCGCCCTCGGCGCCACCCGCCCCGGCCACCGCGCGCAGCCGCTCGATCACGTCGGCGCGCAGTTCCTCGGGGCCGATCACCAGCACGTCCGGCCCGAACTCGGCGAGGTCGGCGCCGAGCCCGTTGCCGTACGGGATCTCCAGCTCGTCCCAGCCCTCGTCGGCCGCGGACTGCGGCCGGGTGCTCAGCGCCTTGGTGCGCAGCGGGAAGCCGGCACCGCGGCGGACCCTGACGACCGCCGTCGCGGTGGCGCCCTCACCGGCGAACTTGGCGACCGTGGCGCGGACGTCGACGTGCTCGGGGACGGTGCCGAGGAACGCCCCGGAGCGGGTGCGGACCTTGCCGGTGATCCGGCTGAGCCGGAAGACCCGGGCGTCGGAGCGGTCGCGGTCCCAGCCCGCCAGGTACCAGTGGCCGCGCCAGCACTCCAGCGCCCAGGGCTCCACGGTGCGCTGCTCGGCGGCGGCGGCGCCGGCCTTGCGGTACTCGAAGGTGACCGGGCGGCGGTCGCGGGCGGCGGTGAGCAGCGGTTCGAACGCGGCCTCCCGGGCGGGGATGCGCGGTTCGAGGGCGCTGCGGCTCTCGGTCTCGGTGAACGGGACGCCGGCGGCGCGCAGCTTCTGCAGGGCGCCGCTGGCCGCGCCGGACATCTTGGCCTGCTGCCAGACCCGGGCGGCGAGGGTGAGCGCGGCGGCCTCCTCGGCGTCGAGGGCGATCTCCGGCAGCCGGTTGCGGTCGGCGCGGGCGAGGTAGCCGAGCTCGCCGTCCAGGGCGTTCTCGTCGACGTCGATGACCAGACCGAGTTCGCGCAGGTCGTCCTTGTCCCGCTCGAACATCCGGTTGAAGGCGTCCTCGCTGCTGTTCTGCCAGGCCTCGCGGTACGCCTCGATGGATTCCCGCAGCTCCTTCTTGGAGAGCGGACGTCTGGTGTTCATCAGGCACAGGGCGAGATTCATCAGCCGCTCTGCCTTGGCGATCGCCATCGCTGACCCTTCCGGTGTGCCGCGCCGCGCGCGGGGTGCGCCCGCCGGGCGGTGGTCGACCCGGCGGGACCGACCGTACCGGTAGCGGTACGCACTGCAAAAGCCGAGTCCGCGAACGCGCGAGGGCCGCACCCCCGGGGTGGGGGTGCGGCCCTCGGTCACGACCGGCTCAGACGCCCAGCAGGTCGACGACGAAGATCAGGGTCGAGCCCGCCGGGATCAGCGGGGACGGCGACTGGTTGCCGTACGCCAGGTGCGCCGGGATGACCAGCTCGCGGCGGCCGCCGACCTTCATGCCGACGACGCCCTGGTCCCAGCCCTTGATGACGCGGCCGGCGCCGAGCGGGAACTTGAAGCTGCTGCCGCGGTTCCAGCTGGCGTCGAACTCCTCACCGGACTCGAACGTGACGCCGACGTAGTGCACCTCGACGACCTGGCCCGGCTTGGCCTCCTCGCCGGTGCCGACCTCGATGTCGCGGATCTGCAGCTCGGTGGGCGCGTCGCCGCCCGGGAAGTCGATCTCCGGCTTCGTCTTGTTGCTCACATCTGCCTCTTCTCGCGGTTGGTTCGGTTCATGACCAGGCGGCGGGCACCCGTACCCGGTCCGTTACCCGGACCACGGTACGGGCGCCCGCCGCCCGTGCGGGCTCGGCCACGCGGCCGGCCCCGAAGGTCACACACCCACCATTGTCACCCGAAAGTGGATCAGCCCTGACCCGCATCGAGAATGTCGACGACGAACACCAGGGTGGAGTTGGCCGGGATGTCGCCCTGCGCCTGGTCCTTGTAACCCAGCGAGGCGGGGATGACCAGCTCGACGCGGCTGCCCACGGTCTGGCCCTCCAGACCCTGGTCCCAGCCCGCGATGACCTGGCCGCCACCGACCGGGAACGAGAACGCCTGGCCCTTGCTCAGCGAGGAGTCGAAGACCTTGCCGTCCTTGAACAGCGCGCCGGTGTACTGGACGACGACCTTCTCGCCCTTCTCCACCTTCGGGCCGGTGCCCTTGATCAGGACGTGCGACTTCAGCTCGGTCGGGTCGGCGGCGCCGGGGACCGGGGTGATGTCGGCCGGCTTCTTGCCGTTGTCCTTCACCTGCGGGAAGTCCGCGGGCGGCGGGGTCACGGTGCCGCTGAGCACCGCGTCGGGCGCGTTGCTGTTGCGGATGTCGATGACGAAGACCAGGTTGTCCTTGGCCCCGATCGACATGTTCGGGTTGCCCTGCGCGCCGAACGCGGCGGCCGGCGGGGCCACGACGAGCACCCGGCTGCCGGCCTTCTTGCCGACCACGGCCTGGTCCAGCGCCGGGATCAGCGCGTCGGTGCCGGCCTGGAAGATCTGCGGCTTGCCCGCGTCGTCGTACGAGCTCGGGATGTCCTTGCCCGTCGTCCAGTCCTTGGCGGTGTAGTCGACCGAGGTCCAGGAGTTCTTCTCGACCTTGGGGCCGGTGCCCTCGGAGAGGACCTTGACCACGAAGCTGCCGTCGGCCTGGTCGCCGGGCACCTCGATGCCGGCCTTCTTGCCGAACTCGCCGGTGATGGTCGGCAGCACCTTGGCGGTGTCCTTGATCGGCGGCACCGGCTCGGCGGACGGCGTCGGCGGCGCGGACTTGGCCGCGTCGGCCTGCGTGGTGGTGCCCGACTTGGACCCGCCGTCGCGGTTCACCACGTACAGCGTGATGCCGCTGCCGACCAGCAGCAGGGCCAGCACGGTGCCGAGCACCACGCCCAGCCTGCCGACCCCGGGCGGGTTCTCGTCGTACCCGGCCTCCGAGGTGTCCTGGCGGCGCACGTTCGAGGCGAAGATCTGCGGGGCCTCGTCGGTCTTCGTCCCGCCCGCGGCCCGCTTCGCCTGGGCCTCGTCCGGCCGCACCCAGCCGGGCGAGTGCTTCAGGATCGACGGCGGGACGACGATCGACTCACCGTCGCCGGGCAACGGGCCACCGGGCCGCGAGTCGGCCGGGTCACCGGCGGAGTTTCCGTTCGCGGTGCCGGCCCCGCCCGGGCTCGACGCTTTCTCAGACATGACTCCCCATCCATCTCGCCACGAGGTCTTCGAGGTCTTCGGCCGGCGTGGTGAGCGCCGGAGTGCTGTCGCACTGCCGCCCGGAACCCGGACGCCGACGGCGCCTACCACAGTGCGAGGGCAGTATGACAGGTCAGGATGAGGGCGGACGCTTCCGTGTGCGAGCGCCCGCCCAAGCGTACGGACCCCACCCGTCACTTCCTAGGGTCTGCCGGCACCCAGGGCCGGCCGGGGCGCCCGGTCAGACCGCCTCAAGGATGTCGATCACGAAGACCAGCGTCGAGTTCGGCGGGACGGAGCCCTGCGCCTGGTCCTTGTACCCGAGGGCCGGCGGCACCACCAGCTCCACCCGGCTGCCGACGGTCTGGCCGACCAGCCCCTTGTCCCAGCCCTCGATCACGCTGCCGGTGCCGATCTGCAGCGCCTGCGCGCCGCCGTGGCTCCAGGACGAGTCGAACTGCTGGCCGTTGCTCCAGAGCACCCCGGTGTACTGCACGACCAGGGTCTGGCCGGACTTCACCGGCTTGCCCTCGCCCTTGATCAGCACGGCCTGCTGGAGGTCGGTGGGCGCGGCCTGGCCGGGCGGGATGGTGATCGTCACAGCGGCCTTGCCGTTGTCCTTCACCTGCGGGAGGTTCGCCGGCGGCTGGGTCATCGTGCCGGAGAGCGTGGAGTCCTGCGGCAGGCTCTCCATGATGTCCAGCACGAACACCACGGTGTCGCCCGGCGCCACCCCGAGCTGGTTGTTGCCCTGGGTGCCGAACGCCGCGGCCGGCGGGGCCACCACCAGCAGCCGGCTGCCGACCTTCTTGCCGATCACGCTCTGGTCGAAGGCGGGCACCAGCTGCCCGCTGCCCGCCTGGTACAGCTGCGGCTTGCCGCCCTCGTCGTAGGAGCTGGGCAGGTCCTTGCCCGTCGTCCAGTCCTTCGCCGAGTAGTTCACCGTCACCCAGTCGCCCTTGTTGACCGTGGAGCGGTCGCCCTCACTGACGGTGTTCACCACGAACTGACCGCTCGGCGCGCCGTCCGGGATGGTGATGGTGGCCTTGCTCCCGAACCCGCCGCCCGACAGGGTCGGCATCGGCGAGGCCTCGTTCACGGGCGCGGGCACCGTGGGGGCCGCGCTGGACGCCGTGGGCGTCGCCGGGCTGGTCGCCTTGGTGGAGCTGCTGCAGGCGACCGCCAACAGCAGGGGCAGGGTGAGAAGCAAACCGGCGGTGCGGCGCACGGCGTTCCTAACTGTCGGTCAAAGTCGGTTCTCCGGACTCGACGGACAGCGTATTCCCCGACGTCGTCCGGCCCCGGTAGGCACCACCGGGGCCGGACACCGCAAAGATCACATCGGGACGGGCCCTCACATGCCCGCGATCAGCTTCTCCACTCGCTCGTCCACCGAACGGAACGGGTCCTTGCAGAGCACCGTCCGCTGGGCCTGGTCGTTCAGCTTCAGGTGCACCCAGTCGACCGTGAAGTCCCGGCGCTGCTCCTGCGCCCGGCGGATGAAGTCGCCGCGCAGCCGGGCCCGGGTGGTCTGCGGCGGCACGGACTTGGCCTCGAAGGTCTTGAGGTCGGTGGTCATCCGCTTCGCCTGGCCCTTGCCCTGGAGCAGGTAGAACAGGCCGCGCCGGCGGTGGATGTCGTGGTACGCGAGGTCGATCTGGGCCACCCGCGGGTTGGACATGCTCATCTGGTGCTTCTCGCGGTAGCGCTCGATGAGCTTGTACTTCATGATCCAGTCGATCTCGGTGGCCACCCCGTCCAGCCGGTCGGTGCGGATCGCCTCCAGGGTGCGGCCCCAGAGGTCCAGCACCAGGGCGATGGTGCCGGTGTTGATGCCCTTGCGGTCGGCGAACTCCAGCGCCTTGCTGTAGTACTCCTCCTGGATGTCCAGCGCGCTGGCCTCCCGGCCGTTGGCGAGCCGGACCTGGTGGGTGCCGGTGAGGTCGTGGCTGACCTCGCGGATCGCCCGGATCGGGTTCTCCAGGGTGAGGTCGCGCATCACCACGCCGGCCTCGATCAGCCGGAGCACCAGGTCGGTGGCGCCGACCTTGAGCAGCGTGGTGGTCTCGGACATGTTGGAGTCGCCGACGATGACGTGCAGCCGGCGGTAGCGCTCGGCGTCGGCGTGCGGCTCGTCGCGGGTGTTGATGATCGGGCGGGAGCGGGTGGTCGCGGAGCTGACGCCCTCCCAGATGTGCTCGGCGCGCTGGCTGACGCAGAACACCGCGCCGCGCGGGGTCTGCAGCACCTTGCCGGCGCCGCAGATCAGCTGGCGGGTCACCAGGAACGGGATCAGTACGTCGGCCAGCCGGGAGAACTCGCCGTGCCGGGCCACCAGGTAGTTCTCGTGGCAGCCGTAGGAGTTTCCGGCCGAGTCGGTGTTGTTCTTGAACAGGTAGACGTCCCCCGCGATGCCCTCCTCGTGGAGCCGCCGCTCGGCGTCCACCAGCAGTCCTTCGAGGATGCGCTCGCCCGCCTTGTCGTGCGTCACCAGCTCGACGACGTCGTCGCACTCGGGAGTGGCGTACTCGGGGTGGGAGCCCACGTCGAGGTAGAGGCGGGCGCCGTTGCGCAGGAACACGTTGCTGCTGCGGCCCCAGGAGACAACGCGGCGGAAGAGGTAGCGCGCCACCTCGTCCGGTGACAGCCGTCGCTGACCCCGGAACGTGCAGGTGACGCCGTACTCGTTCTCCAGCCCGAAAATTCGACGGTCCATGGCACCTTCTCTCGAAGGAATCACCGGTTTCGGCCGGTGCGCGGATCGGGATCCTGAACTCTGCGGCACCGGGCCGCAGCTGGCCTTGTAGGCCGATCCCCTGCTTCGGCAACGGGCAGGGCTCGTCCGGGGGCGCCGGCCGTCAGGTCGGCGTGGAGCCCCACGGTCTCGACCGCTGGGGAGGAGTCACGAGGCGTCCGTTCTCTGCGTGGGCCACCGGAGGGGGCCCGTACAGCGGCGGGCGACGGCCGCCGTACGGGACTCCTCCGCACTGCTAGTCGGACTGGTCCGGCACGTCCGACACGTCCGACACGTCCGGCACGTCCGACACGTCCGACACGTCCGGCACGTCCGGCACGTCCGACCGGTCGGCCGGCAGCTTGGCCGCCGGCTTCTCGTCCTCGTCCGCCTCGGCGGACTCGTCGCCGTCGAGCAGCCGGGCGAGCTGGCCGCCCAGGATGCGCTTGAACTTGCGCTGCTGGAAGCGCTGGCGGTCCAGGACCGCCACCTCCAGCTGCTCGGGGGTCATGGTCCGCGGGGAGCCGCCGTTGGGGTCCCGGGCGAGCGAGTCCACCGCGACCTTGATCGCGTCGGTCAGGGACAGCCCGCTGCGGTGCCGCTGGCCCAGGTAGTTGCCGATCGAGTCGGCGTTGCCGCCGACCACCACGTAGTTCTTCTCGTCGACGACCGAGCCGTCCGGGGTGAGCCGGTAGATCTGGTCCTCGTCCGGGGTGCGGCCGACCTCGGCCACGATCAGCTCGACCTCGTACGGCTTCTCGCCGACCGAGGAGAAGATGGTGCCGAGCGTCTGGGCGTAGACGTTGGCCAGGCCCCGGGCGGTGACGTCGGCCCGGTCGTAGGAGTAGCCGCGCAGGTCGGCGTAGCGGACGCCGCCGATCCGCAGGTTCTCGAACTCGTTGTAGCGGCCGACCGCCGCGAAGGCGATCTTGTCGTAGATCTCGGAGACCTTGTGGAGCGCCCGGGAGGTGTTCTCCGCGACGAAGACGATGCCGTCGGCGTAGGTGAGCACGACCACGCTGCGACCACGCGCGATGCCCTTGCGGGCGTACTCCGCGCGGTCCGCCATGGCCTGCTGGGGCGAGACGTAGAACGGTGTCGACACCGGCGGTCGTCCCTTCCTTGGTAGGTGTGGCTAGAGCAGCGGGGCCTGCGGGCCGTTGGGGCGGATGAGGCGCTCGTCGGTGATCGAGACGGCGATCGCGGAGACCTCGGCCTCGGTGAGCCGGCGGAAGCCGTCCTCGGTGATCAGCGAGACGATCGGGAAGATCTTCCGGGCGAGGTCCGGACCGCCGGTGGCGGAGTCGTCGTCGGCCGCGTCGTAGAGCGCCTGGACGACCAGGGTGGCGGCCTGCTCGGCGGTCAGGTCCGCGCGGTAGAGCTTCTTCATCGAGCCGCGGGCGAACACCGAACCGGAGCCGGTGGCGGCGAACCCGCGCTCCTCGGAGCGGCCGCCGGTGACGTCGTAGGTGAAGATCCGGCCGCGACCGAGGTCGAGGTCGTAACCGGCGAAGAGCGGAACGACCGCGAGGCCCTGCATCGCCATGCCGAGGTTGCCCCGGATCATGGTGGTGAGGCGGTTGGCCTTGCCCTCCAGCGAGAGCACGGTGCCCTCGATCTTCTCGTAGTGCTCCAGCTCCAGCTGGAACAGCCGGACCATCTCGACGGCGAGGCCGGCGGTGCCGGCGATGCCCACCGCGCTGTACTCGTCGGCCGGGAAGACCTTCTCGATGTCACGCTGGGCGATCACGTTGCCCATGGTCGCCCGGCGGTCACCGGCGATGACCACACCGCCGTCGAACACCGCCGCGACGATCGTCGTCCCGTGCGGGGCCTCGACGACCGCTCCCATGGGCAGCTCGCGGCGCCCGGGGATCAGCTCCGGCTGGTGGTCGGCCAGGAAGTCGAGGAACGACGAGGACCCCGGGGTCAGGAAGGCAGCCGGTAGACGCCCGGTGCCACGAGTGTTGGCTTCCACACGATTCCTTCCAGGTAGCTTGAAGCGCACGCTGCCCGCACCCTACCCGCCGACGATCACCGTCCATGCGTGGTGGGCCGGACCGGGGGGGGGGGGGGGGCGGGGGGGCCCCCCCCCCCCCCCCGGGGGGGGCCCGGGGAAAACACGAATGGCCCAA
>NZ_JBHWUI010000047.1:0-51104 GCF_042737525.1 Kitasatospora sp. NPDC059973
CGGCGGCGCCGTCCGGGCCGCCGTCGGGCGCCGGGCGGCGCGGTTCGGCCCGCCGGGCCGCCGAGGGCTCGCGCTGGGCGGAGTCCGGGCCCGCCAGGAAGGTGGCAGGCACGGTACGGGGGGTGCGGCCGGGCGGGTCGAGCGGCGTCACGGCGTGGTCCTCCTGCGGAATCGGGGTGGCCGGGGGCGTCGGTGGCGGGCGGGCGTTCTCGGGGGCGGGGGCGGGTGCGGAGCCGGTCTGGCGGAGCCCTCAGACGGTCAGGGCCAGCCGGTTGATCGCGGCCAGCGGGATCGGCAGCCAGCCGGGCCGGTGGCGGGCCTCGTAGACCACCTCGTACACCGCCTTGTCGATCTCCAGGGCGCGCATCAGCTCGGGCGAGGCGGCCGGGTCGGTGCCGCCGCCGGCGGTGTAGCCGGCGCAGAAGGCGGTGCGGTTGCGCTGGGCCCAGGCGGCGGCGAGGTGGGCCAGCTCCGGGTCGGGCGGCGCGCCGGCCAGCAGGTGGGCGGCCGCGTAGTCGAAGGAGCGGAGCATCGCGGCGACGTCGCGCAGCGCGGTCTGCGGTTCGCGCCGCTCGGCGACGGACTTGGCCGGCTCGCCCTCGAAGTCCAGCAGCACCCAGCCGTGCGGGGTCCGCATGGCCTGTCCGAGGTGGAGGTCGCCGTGGATCCGCTGGACCGGCATGCCGTCCGGGTGGGCGTCGGCGAGCTGCTGGAAGGCGGCGCGCAGGGCGGACCGGTAGCGGAGCAGCCCGGGCACGGCGGCCACCGCGCTGTCCAGCCGGTCGGCCATCGCGGTCGCCAGCTGCCGGGTCTGGGTGCGGTCCAGCCGGGCGACCGGCATCGAGCGCGCCAGGACCCGGTGGACCTCGGCGGTGGCCCGGCCGAGCCGGTGCGCCTCGATCGCGAAGTTGCCGGGGGACGGGTCGCCCTTGAGCCGGCCGACCTGGTCCAGGGCCAGCTCCCAGCCGTCCTCGGCCTCCGGCAGGTAGCGCTGGAGCAGGCCGAGAGTGGCCGGTTCCGCGCGCTCCAGCCGGCTCTCGAACCAGGCCGCGACCCGGGGGATCCGGGTGGAGCCGGCCCGCGAGAGCGCCAGCGACAGCTCCAGGTCGGGGTTGGTGCCGGGGTGGATGCGGCGGAAGAGCTTGAGGATGTACGCGGTGCCGTAGATGACCGAGCTGTTGGACTGCTCCGCGGTGGAGGCGCGACCGGGCAGGTTGGTGGGCAGCCCGGAGCCGGGGGTGCGGCGGAACGACAGCGAGCCGAACCGGTCGCCGGTGGCCAGGTGCTCCAGCAGCCGCCCGGTCAGCTCGGGATCGTGCACCGCGTCGTAGAGCGCCGCGCCGTCGTACGGGCCCTGGTTGAGCCGGCCGAGGACGGCGCTCGGCTCGATGTCGGCCGTCCCCGCGGAGCGGATGCCGAGCAGCAGCTGGTAGATGTCCCCGTGCGGTGCGCCCGCGGTGGTGGCGTGCTCGACCCGCAGCAGCAGGTGCAGCAGGGCCGGATCGCCGACCTGGAGCGGGGTGCCGACCACGGGGGTGAGGCCGGTGATGGGCCGTCCCTTGCCGGCGTACCAGCGCTGGGTGGGGAGCCACTCGGCGATCAGGGGCAGGGCCGCCTGGACGAGTTCGCTGACCCCCAGAGCGGTTCTCCGGGCCGCGGCGCCGCGGGAGCCCACCGGCGCGGGGCCGGTGGGGGTGTCGCGGTGCAGATCGGCTTGAGAGCGGGAGGTTTCGGACATGACTCCCTTTCCCCGGAAGCGGGCGGACTGCCCGACGGGTCTGGCCGGGTCCGTCAGTCTTCCGGATTTCGGCGGCGCGGCGGCGACGGCACGCGAGCGGTGCTCAGGTGTCACGCCTTCGTGTAAGTGGCCGTTGGGCTGTTCTCCGTACGCGGTGGTGCAGAGACCTCCGGGGGCGCGGGGTGTACAACTCTCGCGCCCCCGGAGGGTTTGGTGGAACGGGTGCTCCTGACGGATCGTTACTTCGATCGCCTGGCGCTGCTGAGGCGCGGGGGCTGCCGGAGCTGGAACCAGTAGAAGCCGTGCCCGGCGAGGGTGAGCAGGTACGGCCACTCGCCGATCGAGGGGAAGCGCACCCCGCCGATCAGCTCGACCGGGTACCGCCCTCCGAACTGCCGCAGGTCGAGTTCGGTCGGCTGCGCGAACCGCGAGAAGTTGTTCACGCACATGACCAGGTCGCCCTCGTGCTCCCGCACGAAGGCCAGGACCGCGGGATTGCTGGAGGGCAGCTCGGTGTAGGTGCCGAGGCCGAACGCCGAGTTGAGCTTGCGGATCTCGATCATGCGACGCGTCCAGTGCAGCAGTGAACTCGAACTGCTCTGCTGCGCCTCGACGTTGGTCACCTGGTAGCCGTACACCGGATCCATGATGGGCGGCAGACTGAGCCTGCCCGGGTCGGCGGACGAGAAACCCGCGTTGCGGTCCGGGGTCCACTGCATCGGCGTGCGCACGCCGTCCCGGTCGCCCAGCCAGATGTTGTCGCCCATGCCGATCTCGTCCCCGTAGTAGAGCACCGGGGAGCCCGGCAGGGAGAGCAGCAGGGCGGTGAACAGTTCGATCTGGTTGCGGTCGTTCTCCAGCAGCGGGGCGAGCCGGCGGCGGATGCCCACGTTGGCGCGCATCCGGGGGTCCTTGGCGTACTCCGCGTACATGTAGTCGCGCTCCTCGTCGGTGACCATCTCCAGGGTCAGCTCGTCGTGGTTGCGCAGGAAGATGCCCCACTGGCAGCCGTGCGGGATGCGCGGGGTCTTGGCGAGGATCTCCGACACCGGGTAGCGGGACTCCCGGCGGACCGCCATGAAGATGCGCGGCATCACCGGGAAGTGGAACGCCATGTGGCACTCGTCGCCGCCGGAGGCGAAGTCGCCGAAGTAGTCGACGACGTCCTCCGGCCACTGGTTGGCCTCGGCGAGCAGCACGGTGTCGGGGTAGTCGGCGTCGATCTCCTTGCGGACCCGCTGGAGGAACTCGTGCGTCTCCGGCAGGTTCTCGCAGTTGGTGCCCTCGCGGGCGAACAGGTACGGCACGGCGTCCAGCCGGAAGCCGTCGATGCCGAGGTCGAGCCAGAACCGCAGCCCGGCGATCATCTCGTCCTGGACGCGGGGGTTGTCGTAGTTGAGGTCCGGCTGGTGGGAGAAGAACCGGTGCCAGAAGTACTGCTTGCGCACCGGGTCGTAGGTCCAGTTGGAGGTCTCGGTGTCGACGAAGATGATCCGGGCGTCCGGGTACTGCTTGTCGTCGTCGGCCCACATGTAGAAGTCGCCGTACGGGCCGTCCGGGTCCTCCCGGGAGGCCTGGAACCAGGGGTGCTGGTCGCTGGTGTGGTTCATCACGAAGTCGATGACCACGCGCATGCCGCGCAGGTGCGCGGCGTCGACGAACTCCATGAAGTCGGCGAGGTCGCCGAACTCCGGCAGGACCGACTTGTAGTCCGCGACGTCGTACCCGCCGTCGCGCAGCGGCGAGGCGAAGAACGGCGGCAGCCAGAGGCAGTCGACCCCGAGCCACTGGAGGTAGTCGAGCTTGGACGTGAGCCCCCTGAGGTCCCCGATCCCGTCGCCGTTGCTGTCCTGGAAGGACCGCACCAGCACCTCGTAGAAGACCGCACGTTTGAACCACTCGGGGTCCAGGTTCTTCTTCGAGGTCTCGGGGAAGGTGTCGGGGACGGGCTCGTTCACTGTCACGCTGGGTTCCTCCGAACCGTGAGGAGGTGAGCCGGCTCGGCTGAGGGATCGAGCCGGACGTAGTTGTGCCGGCCCCAGGTGTAGGCGGCGCCGGTGAGCTCGTCGTGCACCGCGAACGGGCCGTCCCCGTCGAGGGTGACGGTGGCCTCCTGGGCGTGGTGCGGGTCGAGGTTGACGACCGTGATGACGTGGTCGGTCAGGCCCTCGGTCGTGGTGGCGGTCTTGGAGAAGGCGAGTACCTGGTCGTTGTCGGTCGGGTGGAAGCGCAGGCCGCGCAGCTGCTGGAGCGAGGGGTGCCGGCGGCGCAGCCGGTTCAGCACGGTGAGCAGCGGGGCCAGGGAGTCGGTGCGGGTCCAGTCACGGGGTCGCAGTTCGTACTTCTCGGAGTGCAGGTACTCCTCCGAGCCCGGGTGGGCCGGCTCGTTCTCGTACAGCTCGAAGCCGGCGTAGACGCCGTAGCTGGGGGAGAGGGTGGCGGCCAGTACGGCACGGATCGCGAACGCCGCCCGGCCGCCGGTCTGCAGGTACTCGTGCAGGATGTCCGGGGTGTTGGCGAAGAAGTTGGGCCGCATGTAGGAGGCGGCGTCGCCGGCGAGCTCGGTGAGGTATTCGGTGAGCTCCTGTTTGGTGGTGCGCCAGGTGAAGTACGTGTACGACTGGTGGAAGCCGATCTTCCCGAGGGTGTGCATCATCGCCGGCCGGGTGAAGGCCTCGGCCAGGAAGACCACGTCCGGATCGGTGCGGGCGATGTCGGCGAGCACCTTCTCCCAGAACAGCACCGGCTTGGTGTGCGGGTTGTCGACCCGGAAGATCCGCACGCCGTGGCTCATCCAGAACCGCAGGACCCGGAGGGTTTCCTTGACGATTCCGTCCATGTCCTGATCGAAGTTGATCGGATAAATGTCCTGGTACTTCTTCGGGGGGTTTTCGGCATAGGCGATGGTGCCGTCGGCGCGGTGGCTGAACCACTCCGGGTGCTTGTTGACCCAGGGGTGGTCCGGCGAGCACTGCAGCGCGAAGTCCAGGGCCACCTCCAGGTGCAGCGCCGCCGCCTCGGCGACGAAGTGGTCGAAGTCCTCGATGGTGCCGAGGTCCGGGTGGACGGCGTCGTGGCCGCCCTCCGGCGAGCCGATCGCCCAGGGTGAGCCGACGTCGTGCGGACCGGCCGTCAGGCTGTTGTCCGGCCCCTTGCGGAAGGCTCGCCCGATCGGGTGGACCGGCGGCAGGTAGACCACGTCGAAGCCCATCGCGGCGACGGCGGGCAGCCGCTCGGCGGCGGTGCGCAGGGTGCCCGAGCGCGGCGGCTCGACGCCGGAGGGGTCGACCACCGCGCCCTCCGAGCGGGGGAAGAACTCGTACCAGGAGCCGTACAGCGCGCGCTCGCGGTCCACCTGGAGCGGCAGCGGGCGGGAGGCGCTCACCAGTTCGCGCAGCGGGTAGCGGGCCAGCAGGTCGAGCACCTCGGGGGCGAGCGCCGCGGCCAGCCGGGACAGCGGCGGCAGACCGGCGTCGCGCAGGGCGTCCACCGCGGCCAGGATGTGCGCCCGGCCCTCCTTCTTCGGCACGCCGCCCGCGGCCCGCTCCAGCAGCAGCGCGCCCTCCTCCAGCACCAGCGCGGTGTCGATCCCGGCGGGCAGCTTCACCGCGGCCACCTTGCGCCAGGTGGCCAGCGGGTCGCTCCACGCCTCCACCAGGTAGGACCAGCGGCCGGGCGCGGTCGGGGTGACCTGCGCGCCCCAGCGGTCGGTGCCCTCGGCGAGTTCGCGCATCGGCGTCCACGGGCCGCTGCGGCCGCGCGGGTCGCGCAGGACGACGTTGGCGTTCACCGCGTCGTGGCCCTCGCGGAACACGGTGGCGGTGACCGCGAAGGTCTCGCCGACCACCGCCTTGGCCGGGCGACGGCCGGCGTCGACGAGGGGGCTGACGTCCAGGACGGGGATGCGGCCGATCACGGTGTCGCTCTCTGTCGTCTTGCGGGCGGCTGGCTTGCGGGCTGGGGTCTTGGCGGCGGTCTTGGCGGCCGGCTTGGCGGCGGGTCCGGTCGCGGACCCGCCGGCGGCCGTGGTGCGGGCGGGTGCCCGCCGGGGCGCCGGGCCGGCCTTCGCGGCGGCGCCCGTTCCGGAGCCGGCGATCGTCCCGGTGCCGGCGGTGGTGACCTCGGCGCCGGTGGCGGCGGTGCGGCGCGTGGTGGTGCGCCTGCGGGGTGCCGCCGGCCGGCTCTCCTCGGTCCCGGGTTGTCGGGCCGGTTCGGACGGCTGCTCCGGACGGTCGGCCGCGGCGCCCCGGGGTCCCGGCATCGCCGCGTCTGTCCGAGTGTCAGAATCCATCCGTCCGGCGGATTCCGCGACCGCTGCGTCGTGGCTTTCGGCCACCGGTGTGGACTGGTCCCGCGTGTCGCCGTGCATGCCAAACTCCTGCCCGAGATCGGCGGCAGCTCCCGCGGGCCGGGCCGGCCGGGGGGGAGTACCGGGAGGACTGCTGGGTGGGGAGGACGTGCGACCGGAAGCCTGCCCGCGCCGCCGTCCCCGGCAACCTGCCCCGCTCCCGCCGAGCCCCTGGCGGGGCGCCCGAGAGCCCGCGCGCGTCCCGGCGCACGCCTCTCGGGGCACGCCCCTGGGCGACCCAACCCACCCGTGAACGAGCAGGCCGAGTCCCAGGACACGCGGCGGCGCGCGGTGAGCGCCGAATGGGCTAAGGAGGTTGGGAATCGATCAACGCGAAAAGGATTCGGACGTGCTGCTTCAAGGAGGGCGCCACCCGTCGCCGCACTCCCCGCAGCATCCACGACCTTGGTTCATAGTCGCACCGGCGACCGGACTTTTGCAGCGGTACGACAGTAGTTTCGGGCTTTGTCCGGGGCGGCTCCGCCGGTGGAAATGGATCTGTTCCGCAATGTTCACGCATTGGTAGCGCGATCCGACGGAACGTGCGCCGCGCGCGCCCCCTGTGCAGCCCAATGCGCCGAATGCGATCTCATCAATAGCCCGAACGGAGGCTCAATAGCCCACTTGACGCACCCTCATGACAGCCGCCGGGGCTACGCTTCACGCCGTGAAGGCAATCCGCAGATTCACCGTCCGCACTGTCCTGCCCGAACAACTCCAGCCGTTGCACGAGCTGGCCCTCAACCTGCGCTGGTCCTGGCACCCCGAGACCAGGGACCTCTTCCGGTCCGTGGACCCGGAGGTCTGGGCGGCCACGGGGGAGGACCCGGTGCGCCTGCTGGGCGAGGTCCCGGCCGCGCGGCTCGCCGCGCTGGCCACCGACCGCCGGTTCCTGCGCAGACTCGGCGACCTCGCCGACGACCTGCGGGAGTACCTGGCCGGACCGCGCTGGTACCAGGCCGCCCAGCACGGCCTCGACCAACCGGTCGCCGATGCCGCGCAGCCCACCGCCATCGCCTACTTCTCGCCCGAGTACGGCATCGCCGCGGCGCTGCCCCAGTACTCCGGCGGCCTCGGCATCCTGGCCGGCGACCACCTCAAGGCGGCCAGCGACCTCGGCGTGCCGATCATCGGCGTCGGGCTGTTCTACCGGCACGGCTACTTCCGGCAGTCCCTCAACCGGGACGGCTGGCAGCAGGAGCGCTACCCGCTCCTCGACCCGGACGAACTCGCCGTCACGCTGCTCCGGGAGAGTGACGGCACCCCCTGCCGGATCGACCTCGCGCTGCCCGGCGGCCGCACCCTCGCCGCGCACGTCTGGCGGGCCCAGGTCGGGCGGGTGCCGCTGCTGCTGCTCGACTCCGACATCGAGGCCAACTCGGCCGCCGAGCGCGACGTCACCGACCGCCTGTACGGCGGCGGCAGCGAGCACCGGCTGCTCCAGGAGATGCTGCTCGGCATCGGCGGCGTCCGTGCGGTGCGCGCCTACTGCCGGCTCACCGGCCACCCCGCGCCCGAGGTCTTCCACACCAACGAGGGCCACGCCGGCTTCCTCGGGATCGAGCGGATCCGCGAGCTGATCACCGACGGTCCGGCCGAGCCCGGTCTGGACTTCGCCGCCGCCCTGGAGGCCGTCCGGGCCGGCACCCTGTTCACCACCCACACGCCCGTCCCGGCCGGCATCGACCGCTTCGACCGGGACCTGGTCGCCCGCCACTTCGGCGGCGACGCGGCACTGCCCGGCGTCCCGGCCGACCAGGTGCTCGCGCTCGGCGCCGAGACCTGGCGCGGCGGGGACCCGAAGCTGTTCAACATGGCGGCGATGGGCCTGCGGCTCGCCCAGCGCGCCAACGGCGTCTCGACCCTGCACGGCGAGGTCAGCCGGTCCATGTTCAACGGACTCTGGCCGGGATTCGACGCCGCGGACGTCCCGATCACCTCCGTCACCAACGGCGTCCACGCGGCGACCTGGATCGACCCGGCGGTCGTCCGGCTCGGCGCCGCCGAGATCGGCGCCGACCGCGCCGAGGACGCCATGACCACCGGGGACGCCAAGCGCTGGACGGGCCTGGAGCGGATCGGCAACAGCGAGATCTGGGAGCTGCGCCGCGGCCTGCGCGCCCAGCTCGTCGACGAGGCCCGCCACCGGCTGCGCGCCTCCTGGCGCCAGCGCGGCGCCGGCGAGGCCGAGCTCGGCTGGGTCTCCTCGGTGCTCGACCCGGACGTGCTCACCATCGGGTTCGCCCGCCGGGTGCCCTCCTACAAGCGGCTCACCCTGATGCTGCGCGACCAGGAGCGGCTGCGCGCCCTGCTGCTGAGCCCGACCAGGCCGGTGCAGATCGTGGTCGCCGGCAAGGCCCACCCGGCCGACGACGGCGGCAAGCGGCTGATCCAGCAGATGGTCGCCTTCGCCGACGACCCGGCCGTCCGGCACCGGATCGTCTTCCTGCCGGACTACGACATGGCGATGGCCCGCCACCTCTACCCGGGGTGCGACGTCTGGCTGAACAACCCGCTGCGCCCGCTGGAGGCCTGCGGCACCTCGGGGATGAAGGCCGCGCTGAACGGCTGCCTCAACCTGTCCGTCCTGGACGGCTGGTGGGACGAGTGGTACGACGGCCAGAACGGCTGGGCGATCCCCACCGCCGACGAGAGCGCCGGCGTCCTCGACCCGGAGAGCGGCGAGGCCGAGCGGCGGGACGACATCGAGGCCGCCGCCCTGTACGACCTGATCGAGCACCAGGTGGCCGCCCGGTTCTACGACCGGGGCGCGGACGGGCTGCCGCACCGCTGGATCGCCATGGTCCGGCACACCCTGGTCACCCTCGGGCCCAAGGTGCTGGCGGGGCGGATGGTCCGCGAGTACGTCGAGCGGCTGTACACCCCGGCGGCGCTGGCCCAGCGGGAGCTGGCGGCGGCGGTGCCCGGCGGGCCGGTGACCGGCCCGTACGCGGGCGCCCGCGAGCTGGCCGGCTGGAAGGCCAAGGTCCGGGAGGCCTGGCCGGCCGTCCGGGTCGAGCACGTCGAGGCGGAGTGCCCGGACGAGGCGCAGGAGCTGGGCAGCTCGCTGGCCCTGCGGGTGCAGGTCGCGCTCGGCGCGCTGGAGCCCGGTGACGTGGAGGTGCAGGTGGTCTCCGGCCGGGTGGACGAGTCGGACGGCATCTCGGACGCCTGCCTGCTCGCCCTCAAGCCGGTCGGCGGGCCGGACCTCGACGGGCGCACCCGCTACGAGGGCTCGCTGGAGCTCTGCCGGACGGGCCCGTTCGGGTACACCGTCCGGGTGCTGCCGGCCCATCCGCGGCTGGCCTCGCCGGCCGAGCTGGGCCTGGTGGCGCTGCCGCCGGAATCCACCGGAATGGACGCGGGGCTGCTGCGCTGAACGGGTGGGGAGGGCCGGTCGGTCCGGCTCTCCCCACCCCGCCCGGCCGGGCGGGGCCTAGCGGACGGCGGCGACCAGGGAGTCGGTGACGGAGCGCCAGGCCACCCCGGCCTCGCGGAACCCGGTCTCGACGAGCCGGGCGGTGTGCCAGTCGGCGGGGTGCACGGCGCCCTGGGCGTGCGAGCCGTAGAGCGCGTTGCGGGCGGCGACCTCCTCGGCGAGCAGCGGGTCGGCCGCGGCCGCCGCCCACCAGCCGGCCCAGTCGAGCACGCCGTCGGCCCGCTCGCGTTCCTGGCGCCGCTGCTGGAAGGCCTCGTCGGCCGCGGTGAGCAGCGGGATCGTCGACTCGGGGGTGTGGTCGGCGTTGAGGAAGACGCCCCCGGGGCGGACCAGCCCGGCGAGGTCCCCGTACAGCCGGACGAGGTCGTCGGTGGGCAGCCAGTGCAGGGCGGTGGCGGTCACCACGGCGTCGAACGGGCCGGGCGGGAGCCGGGTGGCCCAGTCCGGGTCCTTGAGGTCGGCGGTCACCAGGGTGAACCGGGGCTCGCCGGCGAAGACGCCGCGGGCGATGGCCATCAGCGCCGGGTCCTGGTCGACGCCGACACTGACCGCGCCGGGCAGCCGGGCGAGCAGTCGTTCGCTGATGCTGCCGGTGCCGCAGGCCAGGTCGAGGACGCGCGGCTCGGGGCCGGCGACCGCCTCGACGACGTCCAGCATGGCGCGGAACCGCTCCTCGCGGTCGGGCAGGTACCACTCCTGCTGGCGGTCCCAGCTGCGCTGCCAGTCCTGCCAGTGCGTCCGGTCGGTCACGTCCGCTCCCTAGGTCGTCGGCCTGCGGACCGGTGCGGGCCGGTGTGGCCCGGTCGGTCCCGGGAACGACTCTAGGCCCTTTCGGTAATGGATGAAAGGGCCTAGAGGCTATTACCCACGGGGCGCGGTCAGACCAGGCTGTCCCGCCAGGCCTGATGCAGCTCGGCGAAGCGGCCGGAGCCGTCGATCAGCTCCTGCGGGGTGCCGTCCTCGACGATCCGGCCCTGGTCCATCACCAGGACGCGGTCGGCGATCTCGACGGTGGAGAGCCGGTGGGCGATGATCACGGCCGTCCGCCCGGCCAGCACGGTGCGCATCGCGCGCTGGACGGCCTGCTCGCCGGGCACGTCCAGCGAGCTGGTCGCCTCGTCCAGGATCAGCACCGCCGGGTCGGCCAGCAGGGCCCGGGCGAAGGCGACCAGCTGGCGCTGGCCGGCCGAGATCCGGCCGCCGCGCTTGCGCACGTCGGTGTCGAAGCCCTCCGGCAGCGCGGCGACGAACTCGTACGCGCCGATGTCCCGGGCGGCTTGCTCGACCTCCGCGCGGGAGGCACCGGGACGGCCGATCGCGATGTTCTCGGCGACGGTGCCGGAGAACAGGAACGACTCCTGCGTCACCATGACCACCCCGCGCCGCAGTTCCGGCGTGGCGAGGTCGCGCAGGTCCACCCCGTCGAGGCTGATCCGGCCGGCGGTCGGGTCGTAGAAGCGGGCCAGCAGCTTGGCGACCGTCGACTTGCCCGCGCCGGTCGCCCCGACCACGGCCACGGTCTGGCCGGCCGGCAGCACCAGGTCGAAGGCGGGCAGCACCTCCTTGCCGGAGCGGTAGCCGAAGGCGGTCTTCTCGAAGTGCACCTCGCGCCCCTTGGCCGCGGCGGTGGACCGCTGGGCCGGGAGCTCCTTCGGCTCGGCGGGCTCCGCGACGGTCGGCTCGTGGGCGAGCAGGCCGGCGATCTTCTCCAGGGCGGCGGCGGCCGACTGGTAGCTGTTCAGGAACATCGCGAGCTGGTCGATCGGGTCGAACAGGCGGCGCAGGTAGAGCACGAAACCGGTGAGCACACCGAGCTCCACCGCGCCGTCGGTGACCAGGAAGGCGCCGAGCAGCACCACACCGGCGCTCCAGACGTTCGCGGTGGCGCGGGAGAGGCCGACGTAGCGGGCGATCTCCAGCAGGCCGTCCGCCGTGGCGGCGGCCGACTGCCGGTTGACCACGGAGAACGCGGCGTCGTTGGCCCGCTCGCGGCGGAAGGCCTGGACGGGGCGGATGCCGTTCATGGTCTCGGTGAAGCGCACGATCAGCGAGGCGGCCGAGGTGCGCGAGCGGCGGTAGACCCGGCGCGAGCGGCTCCGGAACGAGCGGGCGATCAGGAACAGCGGGACGAACGAGGCCAGCGAGACCAGGCCGAGCCGCCAGTCCATCACCAGCAGCAGCACCGAGATGTAGAGGACCGAGAGGAAGACGGTCAGCAGCTCCTGGAGGCCCTCGGAGAGCAGCTCGCGCAGCGCGTCCACGTCGGAGGTGGCGCGGGAGATGATCCGGCCCGAGGTGTACCGCTCGTGGAAGTCCAGGCTGAGCCGCTGGGAGTGCCGGAAGATCCGGCCGCGCAGCTCCAGCAGGATGTCCTGGTTGATCCGGGCGCTGATCTTGATGAACGCCCACTGCAGCACGGTGCTGATCAGCGCGCAGGAGAGGTAGGCGGTGATCACCGCGACCAGCGGGCCGGCGTCGTGGTCGCGCAGGGCCGGGATGCCCCGGTCCATGGCGATCGCCACCAGCAGCGGACCGGACTGCAGCGCCGCCTGCTGGAGCAGGATCACCACCATCGCGACGGTGATCCGGGCCCGGTGCGGGCCGAGCAGCGCGCGCAGCAGCGCCCGGGGCGCGCCGGGCGGGACGGGGATGTCCTCCTCGTCGGCCGGGGGCGCGGGCAGCTCCTCCTCCGGCGCGGCCTTCGCCGCCTCCGTGGACTTCGCCGACTTCTCGGCGGGTTCGAGCGTGGTGGTCATCGGGCGGCGCCCCTCTCCGGTACCAGGGCGGCGTCGCCCGACATCAGTTCGCGGTAGCGCGCCGAGCTGCGCAGCAGCTCCTGGTGGGTGCCGACGGCCTCGATCCGGCCGTCCGAGAGCACCGCGACCCGGTCGGCGAGCAGCACGGTGCTCGGCCGGTGGGCCACCACCAGCGCGGTGGTGGAGCCGAGCACCTGCCGCAGGGCCCGCTCGACGAGCGCCTCGGTGTGCACGTCCAGCGCGGAGAGCGGGTCGTCCAGGACGAGGAAGGCCGGGGCGCCGACCACCGCGCGGGCCAGCGCCAGCCGCTGGCGCTGGCCGCCGGAGAGGCTGAGGCCCTGCTCGCCGACCTCCGTCCCGGCGCCGTCGGGCAGCTTCTCCACGAAGCCGGCCTGGGCGGTGGCCAGCGCGGCGGCGAGCTGCTCGGGGCCGGCGCCGGGCGCGCCCATCAGCACGTTCTCCCGGACGGTGGCGGAGAACAGGGTCGGCTCCTCGAAGGCGACCGAGACCAGCTCGCGCAGCCGCTCGCGGGACAGCTCGCGGATCGGGCGGCCGTCCAGCGTGATGGTGCCGGCGGTGGCGTCGTACAGCCGGGGGAGCAGCGCGGTGAGCGTGGTCTTGCCGCTGCCGGTGGCACCGACCAGGGCCATCGTCTCGCCGCTGCGGATGTGCAGGTCGATGCCCCGGAGCAGGTCGGGGGTGTCGGGCGGGGCGTCCGGGTAGCGGAAGCGGACGCCGGTGAGCCGGATGCCGTCGGGGGCGGCGCCCGGCGTCGTGGCGGTGGCCGTGGTGTCGGCGGCGTCGGCCGGGGCCGGCTCGGTGTCGTCGTCCGGCAGCGGCTCGTCCAGCACCTCGAAGAAGCGGTCGGCGGCGGTGGCGGCCTCGTTGGCGTAGGCGAGCAGCCAGCCCAGCGACTCGACCGGCCAGCGCAGCGCGAGCGCGGTGGAGAGGAAGGCGACCAGGGTGCCGGTGCTCAGCTCGTCGTGCGCGACCAGGTAGCAGCCGACCGCGAGGGCGCAGCCGAGCGCCACCTCGGGCAGGCCGACGATGACCGCCCAGAGGTTGGCGAGCAGGCCGGCCTTGCGCAGCTCGGTCCGGCGCAGGTCGTGCGTCCGGGCCCGGAAGCGGTCGGCCATCGACCGGTGGCGGCCGAAGGCCTTGAGGATGCGGATGCCGAGGATGGACTCCTCGATCACGGTGGCGAGGTCGCCGTTCTGGTCCTGGGCGAGCCGGGCGGCGCCGGAGTAGCCGGCCTCGAACCGCCGGGTCAGCACCATCAGCGGGACGGCGGGCGCCAGGACGATCAGGGCCAGCCGCCAGTCCTGGGTGAACATCAGGGCGGTGCCCGCGAGGAAGGTCGCGGTGTTGACGATCAGGAAGACCAGCGGGAAGGCCAGGAACAGCCGCATGGTGTACATGTCGGAGGTCGCCCGGGAGAGCAGCTGGCCGGAGCCCCAGCGGTCGTGGAAGGAGATCGGCAGCCGCTGCAGCCGGGCGAAGAGGTCGCCGCGCATCGCCGTCTCCACCCCGGCCAGGGGTTTGGCGAGGATGACCCGGCGGGCGTAGAACAGGGCCGCCTCGAAGAGCCCGAGCGCCAGGAGCAGGCCGATCAGCGGCCAGAGCGCGCCGACGTCGTGGTCGGTGATCGGTCCGTCGACGATTCGGCCGAGAACGATCGGGACGAGCAGCACGCTGAGCGCGGCGAACAGCGCGGCGGCGACCGAGGCGGTCAGCCGCCAGCGGATCGCGCGGGCGTAGGGCCACAGGCGCAGCAGCGAGCGGACCGTCGACCGGCGGGCGGACGTGGGGGCGGGGGCTTGGTTCTCGGCCATCGCCGTGAGCGTAGGTCGGGCCCGCGTCATTTCTCATCAGGTTTTTCGCACCTGTCGTCGAGAACCGGCCACCGGTGGCCGGGACGCGTGGGGTGCGGGGGTCAGCGAGGGGCGGGTGCGCGCAGCAGGCGCAGCGAGTGCCCGCCGAGCAGGGCGGTGTCCGGGGAGGGGAGCGGGCCGTTCTCCTCGCTCGCGGTGTCCAGCACCGTCTCGTACCGGGCGTCCGGCGCGGCCCAGGGTTCGCCGGGCAGCGTGAAGGCCACCGGGTCGGGGCCGGTGTTGAGCAGCAGCAGGAAGCTGTCGTCGCGCAACGGGCGTCCGTGCTGGTCGCGTTCGGACATCGCGGTGCCGGAGAGCAGCATCCCGAGGCAGGCCGTGGGGGCGAACCAGTCGGCCTCGGTCATCTCCTTGCCGCGCGGGGTGAACCAGGCCAGGTCCGGCTGGCCGCCGGGGGTGGCGGCCCGGCCGGAGAAGAACGCCCGCTGCCGCAGCACCGGGTGGGCGCGGCGCAGGCGGACGAGGCGGGCGGTGAGGTCGCGCAGCCCGGCCCAGTCGCGGTCCGCCAGCAGGGACCAGTCCAGCCAGCTGATCTCGTTGTCCTGGCAGTACGCGTTGTTGTTGCCGCGCTGGGTGCGGCCGAACTCGTCCCCGGCGGTGATCATCGGGACGCCGGTGGAGAGCAGCAGGGTGGCCATCAGGTTGCGCAACTGGCGCAGGCGCAGGGCGTGGACGGCCGGATCGGCGGTCTCCCCCTCGGCGCCGTGGTTCCAGGACCGGTTGTCGTCGGTGCCGTCCCGGTTGGCCTCGCCGTTGGCCTCGTTGTGCTTGCGGTCGTAGGAGACCAGGTCGCGCAGGGTGAAGCCGTCGTGCGCGGTGACGAAGTTGACCGAGGCGTAGGGGCGTCGGCCGCCGCGCTGGTAGAGGTCGGAGGAGCCGGAGAGCCGGTAGCCGAGCTCACGGACGTCCGGGCGGGCGCCGCGCCAGAAGTCCCGCACGGTGTCCCGGTACTTGTCGTTCCACTCGGCCCACAGCGGGGGGAAGCCGCCGACCTGGTAGCCGCCCGCGCCGACGTCCCAGGGCTCGGCGATCAGCTTGACCCGGCTCAGCACCGGGTCCTGGGAGACGGCGGCGAGGAAGGGGTGGTCCATCTCGACGCCGTCGCTGCCGCGGGCGAGCGCGGCGGCGAGGTCGAAGCGGAAGCCGTCCACGCCCATCTCGGTCACCCAGTACCGCAGCGAGTCGGTGATCAGCCGGATCACCTGCGGCCGCCGGGTGTCCAGGGTGTTGCCGCAGCCGGTGTAGTCGGCGTAGCCGCGCGGGCGGTTCAGCGGCAGCCGGTAGTACCCGGCGTTGTCGATGCCCCGCAGCGAGAGGGCGGGGCCCAGCTCGGCGCCCTCGGCGGTGTGGTTGTAGACCACGTCGAGGACGACCTCGATGCCGGCGGCGTGCAGCGCGCGCACCATCCGCTTGAACTCGCCCACTTGGCCGCCGCGGCTGCCGGAGGAGGAGTAGCCGGCGTGCGGGGCGAAGAAGCCGACGGTGTTGTACCCCCAGTAGTTGCCCAGGCCGCGGGCCTGGAGGTGGTCCTCGCTGGCGTACTGGTGCACCGGCAGCAGCTCGACGGCGGTGACGCCGAGCCCGGTGAGGTGGGCGATCGCGGCGGGGTGGGCGAGGCCCGCGTAGGTGCCGCGCAGCTCCGGCGGCACCTCGGGGTGGCGCATGGTGAAGCCGCGCACGTGCAGCTCGTACAGCACGGTCTCGGCCCAGGGGGTCTTCGGGCGGTGGTCGTCGTACCAGTCGTCGTCGTCGTGGACCACGACGGACCTGGGCACGTAGCGGGCCGAGTCGCGGTTGTCCCGGACGGTGTCGGCGACGTCGGCCTCGGGCCAGTTGCGGACGGCGGAGCAGACCGCGTCGTGGGAGGTGTAACAGCCGTCGACGGCCCGGGCGTACGGGTCGAGCAGCAGCTTGGCCGGGTTCCACCGGGCGCCGGTCCACGGGTCCCAGCGGCCGTGGACCCGGAAGCCGTACCGGGTGCCCGGGCGGACGCCGGGCAGGAAGCCGTGCCAGGTCTGGAAGTTCTGCTCGGTGAGGCGGTGTCTGCTCTCCTGGCCGTCCTCGTCGAAGAGGCAGAGGTCGACCGCCTCGGCGCCGGCCGCCCAGAGCGCGAAGTTGGTGCCCTGGCGACCCTGGGCATCGGTGCGGAAGCGGGCGCCCAGCGGCTGCCAGCTGCCGGGCCACGGTGGCTCGGTGCCGGTACCGCCGCGCGGCCGCACTCCGGCTTCCAGCTCCTGCCCTGACGCCATGGCCCTACCCTCCCTGGGCGGGGTGTCCCGGACCCCGTTCACCTTCTCTTTCCCTGATCCTGCTGATCGGAAGCCGCTGAACGGTGGCTTACCGGCGGATGGCGGCCGGGGGCCGCGCGCCGCGGGGGCGGTTCGGGCACGCCGCCCGGGCCCGCGCCGCGGCCACCACCGGGTCGCCGGCCGCCCGGTGGTGGGCCGCCGGAGTGAGGTTCACCCGGCCGTCCGCGTGTCCTGCCGGGATTGCCCTCGTTGTCCGGGGTATCGGACGGAAACGGCGGGAGGCCCCGGAATGCGGCCCCGAGTACTGGTGTGGGCGCGCCGTGCGGCGGCGCTGGGGTGGAGCCTGGCGGTGCTGACGGGGTGCGCCGGCGGGGGCGGTCCGGCGGCCGGCCCGGCCCAGGACGCGGCGGCCCCGGGGCACACGGCCCCGCCGGCCCCCTCCCGGGCGGCGATCACCGCGCTGCCCGCCGACGGCGCCGAGGACGTCCCGCCGGACGGCGCGGTCCGGGTCTCGGTGGCCCAGGGCCGGCTGGTCTCCGTCCGGCTGGCCGACGCGAAGGGCACCGAGGTGGCCGGGACGCTCTCCCCGGACGGTGCGAGCTGGGCGCCGAACGGCCCGCTGCCGCTCGGCACCGCGTACACCCTGGACTCGGTGGCCGAGGACGACCAGGGCCAGAAGGCGAACCAGCACACGGACTTCTCGACGGTGGCCCGGGCGCACACCTTCGTCGCCTTCTTCACCCCGGAGGACGGCTCCACGGTCGGCGTCGGCATGCCCGTCTCGCTGCGCTTCAGCCGCCCGATCACCGACCGGGCGGCCGTCGAGCGGGCGGTGACGGTGACGGCCGACCCGCCGGTGGAGCTGGCCGCGCACTGGTTCGGCACCCAGCGGCTGGACGTCCGGCCGAAGGCCTACTGGGCGGCCGGCACCAGGGTCGCGGTGGCGCTGCGGCTCAAGGACGTGCAGGGGGCGCCGGGCGCGTTCGGCACCCAGACCAAGGACGTCCGGTTCACCGTCGGCCGGGCCCAGGTCTCCACGGTGGACCTGGACGCCCACACCCTGACCGTGCGGGCCGGGGCGGGCGGCAAGGTGGTGCGCACGCTCAAGGTGTCCGGCGGGGACCCGAAGCACACCACCTACCGGGGCGTGCTGGTGGTCTCCGAGAAGTACCGCACGACCAGGATGAACTCGCAGACCGTCGGGATGGGCGACGAGTACGACATCAAGGACGTCCCGCACGCGATGCGGCTGACCACCTCCGGCACCTTCATCCACGGCAACTACTGGGCCGACCCGGCGGTGTTCGGCACGGCCAACACCAGCCACGGCTGCATCGGCCTGGCCGACGCCAAGGGCGGGACGAGCAAGGACACCCCGGCGGGCTGGCTGTTCGAGCACACCATCCCCGGGGACGTGATCGAGGTGAGGGCGGCCACCGGGGACGCCGTCCCGCCGAGCAACGGGCTCAACGGCTGGAACCTGCCCTGGGCCCAGTGGGTCGCGGGCAGCGCGATCGAGCGCTGAGCCACCGGCGCCCGGCCCCGGCGGTGTCCGCGGGGCGGTGACCCTCCCGCCGGTCTTCACCGCTGTTCCACCTGTGATTCACCGCACTCCCCCCGGGGTTCACTCATTCGGCCCAGCTATCCTGCTTGCCGCGCCGAAGACCGGCGCGGAAGATCGCCGGTCCGGTGCAACCCGTCCGGGCGAACACGCGTCCATCTGGATGGACACCGGGAGGGGAGAAACCGTGAAGCCGGTTTTGGCGGACGACGCCGCGATAGGGACCACCAGCCGTCGGATGCGTCGTGGCGCAGTGGCGCTCGCGATGGGCGGGGTACTGCTGCTCACCGCGGCATGTGGGGACGACAAGGGCAGTGACGGGGGCAGCGGCGGGGGTGACGCGGCCGCCACGGCGGGTGCCAACGGTGGGGGCGCTCCGGCGCCCGGCCAGAGCTCGGCGGCGCCGAAGACCTCGGCCGCGGTGCTGACCGTCGAGCCGAAGGACGGTGCCCAGGACGTCTCGCCGACCAACGCGCTGGCCGTCTCGGTCGCGAGCGGCAAGCTCACCACCGTCGAGGTCACCGACAAGGAGGGCAAGCCGGTCGCCGGGGCGATCACGCCGGACGGCTCCGGCTGGAAGCCCAGCGCGCCCCTGGCCGTCGGCATGGTCTACAAGGTGAGCGCGCAGGCGCAGGACGCCGAGGGCCTGGTGACGGCGTCGACGACCTCGTTCACCACGCTGACCCCGGCGAAGACGATCTCCACGAACGACAACATCGCCGACAACGCCACCTACGGCGTCGGCATGATCGTCTCGGTGGTCTTCAACAAGGACGTGAAGAACAAGGAGGCCGTGGCGAAGGGGATCACCTTCGAGACCAGCGACGGCGCCGCCACCGAGGTGAAGGGCCACTGGTTCGGCACCAAGCGGCTGGACTTCCGCCCGGCCGAGTACTGGAAGCCGGGGACGAAGGTCACCATCCACTACCGGCTGAAGAACGTCGAGGTCGCCCCCGGCATCTACGGCGACGTGGACAAGGACGAGCCGTTCACCATCGGCCGCTCCCAGGTCTCGACGGCCGACGCGGCCGCCCACACGATGACGACCGTCCGGGACGGCAAGAGCACCACGGTGCCGGTCACCCTCGGCGCCGACGCGACCCCCTCGTGGGGCGGCACCATGGTGATCATGTCCAAGGAGAAGGTCACCCGGATGAACTCGCAGACCGTCGGTCTCGGCGGCGAGTACGACATCCAGGACGTCCCGCACGCGATGCGGCTCACCACCTCCGGCACCTTCGTGCACGGCAACTACTGGGCGAACCCCTTCGGCAAGTCCAACGCGAGCCACGGCTGCGTCTCGATGGCCGACGAGAAGGGCGGCAGCGACACCTCGGTGGCGGGCAAGTTCTTCAACGACTCGCTGGTCGGCGACGTGGTGAAGATCGTGAACACCAAGGAGAAGACCGTCGCGCCCGACAACGGCCTCGGCGGCTGGAACATCGGCTGGGCCAACTGGTAGGTCCGGCGACACACGCTCTACCCCGGCGGCAGCCCCGGTAGTCCCGGTTCGACGACGACCGGCCCGATCCTCACTCGTTGGGGTCGGGCCGGTCGTCGTTCGTGGCGTGATCGTCGCCCGGATGGCGCAACCTTTCCGGTGGATGGCGCGTGTATCTGTCGAGTCCCCTCGTGGTCGAGCGGGATCAACGGGAGGAGTCGGCATGAGGTCGATACGGACAGTGGTGGCCGCCGGTCTGATGGGCGGCGCGCTGGTGCTGACCAGCGCGTGCGGCGGGGGCGACGGCGCGGCCGGCGGGAGCGCGGCCAAGGCGGACCTGGGGGGCGCGGCGGGCGTCGCGGCGACCGCCTCCGGGCCGGCGTCCGGAGCGGCACCGGCCTCCGGGGCGGCGCCGGCCGAGGCCCCCGCGTCGACCCCGGCGGCGCCGAAGGTGTCGGCGGCGGTGCTGGACATCCAGCCGAAGAACGGCGCGGTGGACGTGGCCCCGAGCGGCGCGCTCAAGGTCGCGGTGGCGGGCGGCAAGCTCACCACGGTCAAGGTGAGCGACCGGACCGGCAAGGAGGTCGCCGGGACGATCGCCGCCGACGGCGGCAGCTGGACGCCGACGGCCGGCCTGGCGGTCGGCACCGCCTACCAGGTGAGCGCGATGGCGGCGGACGCCAACGGCGTGGTCGCCTCGGCGGACAGCGGCTTCACCACGCTGACGCCCGAGCGCGAGGCGAAGGCGAGCGACAACGTCGAGGACAACGCCACCTACGGGGTCGGCATGATCGTCTCGGTCGACTTCGACAAGGACGTGAAGAACAAGGAGGCGGTCGCCAAGGGCATCACCTTCGAGTCCGACAACGGCACCGTGGTGAAGGGCCACTGGTTCGGCAACCGCCGGCTGGACTTCCGCCCCGAGGCGTACTGGAAGCCGGGGACCAAGGTCACCGTCCACTACCGGCTGAAGAACGTGGAGCTCGCCCCCGGCGTCTACGGCGGCGTGGACCGGGACGAGCCCTTCACGATCGGGCGATCGCAGGTCTCGACGGTTGACGCGAAGACGCACAAGATGACGGTGGTCAACGACGGCAAGAGCTCCGTCGTCGACATCACCTCCGGCTCCTCGGAGCACCCCACCTGGAACGGCACCATGGTGGTGATGTCCAAGGAGGGCGTGGTGCGGATGCAGTCCAGCAGCATGCCCGGGATGACCGGGGACCCGTACGACCTCCAGGTGCCGCACTCGATGCGGCTGACCACGTCCGGCACGTACGTACACGGCAACTACTGGAGCAGCGCCTTCGGCAAGGACAACGTCAGCCACGGCTGCGTCGGCCTCAAGGACGTCAAGGGCGGCGGCGACGGCACCTCGGCGGGCACCTTCTACGACGGCTCGCTGATCGGCGACATCGTGACGGTGCAGAATTCCTCGCGCGGCACGGTGGCTCCGGACAACGGCCTCAGCGGCTGGAACCTGGCCTGGAGTGCCTGGTAGGAGGCGGTTTGCGGCAACCCGGGCTTGACGCGCACCCGGCCCGGGTTGCACCCGGCATATGCCGAGCGGGTAGTGATCGTTTGCTCATTGTCCGTACGCGGCCGCTTGCGTTCCGCAATGATGGACCGCATGGCGGGTTGGGGCGAAACAGATCAGTCATCACTTCCTGGGTCGAGCTTGGTCGCTGAGGCATCGTGGATGTGCTTCCAGGACGCGCTGGCGGCCCTGGAGCGGCTCAGCTCCGAGGAGCTGGAGCGGATGTACTTCGGCAGGCTGTGCGACCAGTCGGCACCGGGCGAGATGCGGTTGCCGTCGAGGCCGGAGTCCGGGCCGCTGGCCCGCCGGCTGGTGCTCTCGGTGCTGGAGTCCTGGGAGCTGCACCAGCAGTTGGAGGTCGGCGAGCTGCTCACCAGCGAGCTGGTGGCCAACGCGGTGCGGCACGCGGCCGGGCGGACCATCGGCGTCCAGGTGTCGCGCAAGCCCGGCTGGCTGCGGGTCGAGGTGCGGGACTCCTCGCGGGCGCTGCCCTGTCTGATCATGGCCGAGCCGCTGCCGATCAACGAGTACGGGCGCGGGCTCAAGGTCGTCGACGACCTCGCCGACCGCTGGGGCGCCGATCTGCTGCCGCGCGGCAAGGGCGTCTGGTTCGAGCTCAAGGTGCGCGAGCGGCACTGAGGCCGTCGCGACGGCTCACCGCCGTGGCCGCGCCGCAGCCATGGTCGCGCCGCAGCCGTGCCCGGAAAACGCGCAGGGCCCCCGATTCACCGTGTTCCGGTGCGTGGGGGCCCCTGCAAGTCATCGCGCGGCCAAGGGGGTGCGTGCCGACACGATGGGCGACGGCCGTGCCAGGTCGGGCGGGCCGTAGTCTCGGTGTCCTCGGCGGGTCGTCGTCCGCCGCCGGACATCTCGACTATCGCACGGATCTCAGCATGTGGGCAAACCGGCTGGCTTTGATTTCAAGGTTTGTAACCTAGTTCACCTTTGGATTTTGCATAGGTTAACGCTGTCGCCTGAGATTATTCATGAGCGAGCCGTGTAGACCCTGTGACGAGGCCCTGGGACGAGGCTCTGTGACGAGGCCTTGTCGGGGCCGGCGGTCCGAGCGCTAGCGGACGCCCTGCCCCGGGCCGCGCAGCGAGAGCAGCGGGGTGTCGACGCCGAGCTTGGTGGCGCTGCCCTGGAGGGCCTCCCGCAGGTACGGGTAGAGCACCGTCACACCGATCCGGTCGACGAACAGCTGCTGCAGTTCGGCGGGGAGCTCGAACGGCGCCCCCAGCGAGAAGGCCGCCGCCGCGTCCACCACGAAGTCGGCCTGGGCGCTCCCCAGTTCCAGCCGGCAGCGGACCTCCAGGGTGGTCCCGTCGTCGCCCTCGCGGAGCCAGACCGCGAGCGTGGTCCGGTTCTCCGCCTCGCTGCGCGGCTCCTGCTGGTCGAAGAGGCGCCGGCCGGAGACCTCCAGAAAGGTGACGTCCTCCAGCTCGGTGGCGGCGGAGAGCTCGTCGAGGGTGGCGAAGCGCCGGACCCCCCGGCGGGCGGGCGAACCGGCCATCAGACGGTCACCGACCGCTGCGCGTCGTCGCCCCAGGCGGTCGGCCGGGACCGCGCCCCGCGCTCGCGGACGGCCACCCGGACCTGCACCTCGACGGGCGCGGGCTTCCAGGCGGGGGCCAGATCCGCGGCGGTGTGGTCGACCAGGCTGTACAGCCGGGCGTCGACCGCGCGGGCGTACCGCTGGAGCGTGGAGTAGCGGGCGTCGCCGCCCACCCGCTCGAACTCGGAGATCGTCGACTGCGACGTCCCCATCAGGTCCGCCACGTCGCGCTGGGTCAGACCGCGCTTCTTGCGGGCCACCACCAGGGTCTCCACGAGTTCGGCGTAGGCCTGCGCGTCGGCCAGGCTCGCGGCGACGCGGGGATCGTCCGGGTCGAGGTCGAGTAGATCGTGCAGCGTGGGTGCCATGGCCGCCTCCCCTCAGAGTGCTTCAACATTATCGCCCGAAGCCGATATCGAGAACCGGGAACTCAGCCCGCCGACGGCCGGTTCCGCCACTCCCTGAGCCGCCGCTCCGCGGCGCCGCGCTCGTTCGGCGGGGTCTTCTGGGACTTCTTCTGGAAGAACGACAGGGCGAGCAGGACCAGGCCCTCGCCCTCCTCCGCGAAGAGCAGCCGGAAGGTGCGGTGATCGCCGGTGAGCCGCACCTCCAGGAGGTCGTTGCCGAGGTCCTTGACGTCCCCCGGCAGGGTCTGCCGCTCCTTGACCCGGTTCATCAGGACGAACAGCCGGGCCCGCTCGTGGGTGGCCAGCCGGGCCTTCTGCAGGTCCTTGACCAGGGGCGTCGAACCGTCCGCGCCCTCGTAGAAGGACCACTCCCGTGTGTTCAACGCCCACCCCCTCGGCCCGTGCGCCGGTCGGCAGTCTAGGGGGGAGGGGGTGAAGGGGAGATCAATGCGGCTGCCGTGCGGACGGGTTGGGGCGGACCGAGGCGCGCACCCGGGCGGCGTGCCGGTGCACGGCCTGGGGCGAGAGCCGGGCCCGCGGTGGCGGGGCGTCGGAGGCGCCCGCCCGGCAGGCCCGGCAGAGGCCGCCGAGGAGGGCCTGCGGCCGGCTCGGGGTGCGGCAGTCGGTGCACTCCACGACGCGGGTGACCGGCGCCGTCGGCTCGCCGGTGCGTTCGGGCGGCATCTTGTCGGCCAGGCGGCGGTGGACGAAGGCGGCCGGGCTGTGGACGGCCGGCGGGAGCCCGGCGGTCAGCGCGGTGGTGAGGTACGCCGTACCGGCCCCGCGCGCGAGCCACTGGGCGGCGAGCGGTTCGAGGGAGTCGCAGTCGCGCGCCGAGAGCGCGAGCCGGGGGTCGGCGAGCCCGAGGGCGGCGAGGGCCCGGTAGGCGGGTGACCGGTTCACGCGGGGGTGGGGCCGCTCGTCCGGGTGAACCTGCGCGGGGCCGGTGGCGGCACCGTCGTCCGTGTCGCCGACGGTCAGGAAGCGGGACCACCAGGCGTCGTCCCGGGGCGTCCGGGAGAAGTAGGTGCGGAACACCCACTGCGTACGGTCGCCGTCGACCCGCTCGCGGACACGACGCAGGTGACCGGCGACGGAGCCGGTTGAGCGCGCTGCGGACGGCCTGCTGGCCGTAGTGCGGCTGCTCGCGGGCGAGGGTCTTGGTGTCCATCGCGGCGCCCTCGGGCAGCCGGTCGACCAGCCGCGCCAGGTAGGCCTCACGGGCGGGCAGCTGCGCGAAGTCGTCGCCGCGAGGGGGATTTTGACCGGGCGCGGAACGTTTTCCGTAGCCGGGGGACGCCATCGGGGGCAGGGCAGCGCTAAAGTCGTGGGTAGCCACAGGATCGACTGCTTTCGATCGTGTCGGTCAGACCCCCGTTCGGTGTTGGTGCACCGGCGGGGGTTGATTCGTTGGTGCGCACGCTACACGGCGTGCGCAGCCCGTGGCGACCGGTGACGATTAGTCATACGGGCTGGCTACGGCGGTGGTTGGGAGGGTGGGTGGGGGGTGTTCACCCACCCGTTCCACTAGGAAGTCACTCGACCCCCGACACCTGAGCTTCGGCCGCGAAGACGAGGAAGTCCCCCCAGGCGGCGGGCGAGAAGGAGAGCTGGGGCCCGGCCTTGTCCTTGGAGTCCCGGACGTGGACGGTGAGGCTGGAGGAGGCGACCTCGACGCAGTTGCCGCCCTCGTAGTCGCTGTAACTCGACCGGTACCAGGTGCTGGTGTCGCTCATAGCTGCTCCGCTGCCTTTCTGATGAACTCTGCAGAATCCTCGACGCTGAGGGCTTGCGCGCGGATCATCGCCTGCCGCTGTGTGAGCATGCTGACGATTTTCGGATCGGAGTGAAGCGCGTTCGTCTCGTGCGTCTCCACATATGCGAAGTGCTCATGATTGACCGTCTCCATGAGGATCATTGATCCGGACAGGCATGACGGGGGCCCGTGCTCGAAGGTCAGGATCTGGATGCGGACGTTGCGCAGCTGCCCTACGTCCAGCAGGTGGTGAAGCTGCCGCTTCATGGTGCCGCTGCCGCCCATGAGGGTGTTGAGAGCTGCCTCGTAGATCACGAAGCTGAACAGCACGGTCGGCCGGAGCGCGAGCTTGCCCTGTCGTTCCAGTCGGGCGGCAACACGGTCCTCGATGGTCTGATCGTCCACTGGCGGGATCGTGTAGCTCAGAGTGGCTCGCGCGTACTCCTCGGTCTGTAGGAGGCCCGGGATGTAGAGCGGTTCGTACGAGTACAGGGCGATGGCCTCGTTCTCGACGGTGCGGTAGGCCTCCGTGCGCGTGGGTGGTCGTTCCGGAATCAAGAACTCGTAGGCCCCGAGGAGGATCCCTCGCGCGTTGCACAGCTCATCGGCTGTTGCGAGCAGTTTGAACGAGGGTTTCCGTCGCCCCGCCTCCATCGACCGAACGCTCTCGATGTCGTAGCTGGCCGCGGTGCTCAACCGCTCTCTCGTCACGCCCGCTTGAGCGCGCCATCGCTTGATCTGATCCCCGCAGTACTTCCACGCCATCGGCGGCTGCGTGGGTGCGCTCATCGCCGGACCCCCATTCTTCATGGTCAACCAGCGAGTCACGGTTCGATGTACCCCTGGCGTCACTTCTGAGGCTATGCGGAGAGACCGAATCCTGGGGCGTGAAATGGCCGATTCCGCCCCCGTGGGTGACGCCAAGGACTCGTCTCACCAAGGACACTGATGATCACTCAGCCCGTCGACATCGAGTGGATGTTCCCTCGCCACCCCCGCAGTGTCGGCCATGCCCGCGTGCAGCTCCTCCGGCAGGCCTACGCCTGGCGGGTGCCCTACGAGACGACCGAGACCGCCCTGCTCCTCCTCAGCGAACTGGTCACCAACGCCTGCCGCCACGCCCGTGGCCCGCGTGACCGCCTCATCGGCGTCCGGTTCGCCGTCACGGAATGCGGTGCGCTCCGGGTCGAGGTCGCCGACGCCAATCCGGACCTGCCCGAGCCCCGTCAGGCCGGGCCCGAGGACGAGGGCGGTCGCGGGCTCGAACTCGTCGGGGCCCTCGCCGCCTCCTGGGGCGCCCGGCCCCGGGGTCCGGGCCGGGTGGGCAAGATCGTCTGGTTCGAGCTCAAGCCGGAGTAGTGGGAAGTCGACCGGCCCGACTTCCTGCTCCGGCCCCTTCCGCGACTCCCGTCACTTTCCTCACTTCGGTCACTCCAGCGCTGTGACCTGCCCTGGTTCGTGCCCCGATAGCCCTTCGCTCAGCGCACTTGTGTCTGTATATATGATTTTCGGTGCACGGCTTCGGGGGCGCCGTGGACAACCGAACGGAGTGCGATGTCCGACATCACCACCGAGGAGTCGCGCCGTGACGGCGTCGATCCGATCGTCCTGGCGCTGGCCGCGGCAGCGGCGGTGCTGGCCGCGCTGGCTGTCAGGATCCTCCTGCTGGACAGCGAGTCGTCGGACTACTACTACTTCCTCGGTCCGTGGTACCGGTACATCGCCGAGAACGGCGGCTTCAACGCTCTCAGCCATGCGGACTTCTCGGACTACAACGTCCCGTACCTCTACCTCATGGCCGCGCTCACCTACCTCCCGGTGACGGCGCTCGCCGGGATCAAGTGGGTCTCGATCCTCTTCGACCTCGCCCTGGCGTCCTACGTGTTCCGCATCGTGGAGCTGCGGTGGCCGCAGCGGCCGTGGCGCGCCCTCGGCGCCGCGGTGGTCGTGCTCTTCCTGCCCACGGTCGTCACCAACAGCGGCTGGTGGGGCCAGGCCGACGCGATCTTCACGACCTTCCTGGTGGGCGGCGTCTACCACCTGCTCCGGGACCGGCCCACCTGGGCGTGCGCGTTCTTCGGGATCGCGCTCGCGTTCAAGCTCCAGGCCGTCTTCCTGTTCCCCGCCCTGCTGGTGCTCGTCCTGGCGAACCGGATCCCCTGGCGGAGCCTGTTCGCCGCCGTGGCCGCGTACGTGGCCCTCGACATCCCCGCCTTCCTGCTCGGCGCGGACCCGTGGCAGCTGCTGACCGTCTACACCCGGCAGCCGGACACGTACAAGGACCTCACGCTCTACGCGCCGTCGGTGTACCAGTTCGTCTCCGTCCCGCAGGACGCCCGGGACACCGCGCGGGGCATCGGCGTCGTGGTCGCCGGGGTGGTGGTCCTGGCGCTGGTGGGGCTCGCGGTGTGGGCCCTGCGGCAGGCGGGGGCCGCCGCGGCCGGCCAGGCGGGGCGGCGGGTGCTCACGGACACCCGGATCCTGCTGCTGGCCACCGCCTCCGCGATCGCGGTGCCCTTCCTGCTGCCGTCGATGCACGAGCGCTACTTCTACATAGCCGACGTGCTCAGCGTGATCGTGGCCTTCCAACTGCCCCGGCAGCTCTGGTACCTGCCGGTGCTGGTGCAGCTGTCCTCGTTCGGCAGCTACCTCAAGTTCATCAACCGCGACGTGGACCCGTACCTGTCGATGCCGGCCCACGGCGTCCTGATGCTGTTCGCCCTGATCGCCGTCCTCCGGGCCACGGTCGCCGACCTCCGCCACCGGCCCACCGTCACGCTGCCGCACCAGGCCGACGGTGGCGAGACCCCGCCGACCCCGGCGCCGATCCCCCGAGCCACCCCGGCCACCTGACCACCCGCCCCGTAGTCGGTCGAGCTTCTCGAACGCCGCTAGGGCATTCCTGGCGGCTGAAGGCCCTCGGCCAGTGGCTCAGGTGACGGTCCGCCTAGCGGTCGTGCAGCACCTGCGGTCGGGTGACCGGGACGACGGTCAGTAGCCCGTCGAGGCCCTTGAAGTCGTCGGGATTCGTCGTGAACAGAGGAAGGCCCTCGGCAATGGCGATGGCGGCGATCATCAGATCCGCCACGCGTCGGCGAGGCTTGCGGCCGCTGCTGATGACGGCAGCGCAGACGCGGCCGTAGATGCGGGCCGCCTCCGTGTCGAACGGAATGGGGTCGAACTCGTTCTCCGCACGTTGGAGCACGTCGAGTCGTCGGGCACGTTCGGCGTGCTCGTCGTAGTCGTTCTGCTCCTCGTTCCTGCGGACCTCATGCGGTCCCGAAGAGAGCTCGGCCAGCGTGATCGCCGTGATGGCCATCTCTGCGGGTAGCTCGTCCGGGTCCACCCACTTGCGCAGGATCATGATGTTGGTGTCCAGGATGCCTTGTTGGATGTCACCGGCCATAGGGGTCATCCGTGTGCTGGTCGGCCAAGGCGTCCTGGTCGGCGCGGAAGGAATCCAGGGAGATGTCCGGGGCGCTACGTGACATGGCTGTGAACTCGCTCCGTGGGACGAATCGTCGCCGCCTTCGTAGCGGGATCAGCTCGCCGATCCGGTGCCCGTCACGTGTGACCGTGAAGGAGTGGCCTGCCTGAACGGCGTCCATGATCTCCTTCGACCGACTTCGTAGATCTCTTTGAGTGATCTCGGGCTGCACTGACATGAGTTCAGCATAATCCCGCTGTGCCACCCTGTGCTACCGCGTGGCACGGGACTCGGAACGCCCTTGGCGCAGGCGGCCCAGCCGCACCGGCGGTTACCGGGGGCCGGGGAGGCGTAGGGCCAGGCCGTCGAGGATGACGTTCAGGCCGTAGGTGAACTTCTCGTTGCGCAGGGCCACCGGGTCGGCGCCCATCGCCGCCGCGTACGCGGCCGAGAGGTGCTCGGTGTCGGCCGCCGCCTGCTGGGCGGCGGGGATCAGGTCGGCGATGAAGTCGGCCTCGGTCCGGCCGGAGCGGGCCACGGTGGTCAGCCAGGCCGTCTCCGTCGTGCTCATCCCGATCACGTAGGTGATCACGGTCTCGATCGCGCGCTCCGGCTCGGGGAACCCGGCGGTGACGAACAGGGCGGCCACGCGCTCGGAGTAGGCCTTCAGGTTGGGGCCGAGGTAGGCGAGCCCCGCCTGGCCGAGGACCGAGGCGAGCCACGGGTGCCGCAGCGCGGTCGCGCGGAAGGACTCGGCGGCCTCGGCGACGGCCTCCCGCCAGTCGGGGCTGTCGGCGGGCGGGACGGTGCTCTCGCCGAAGACCTCGTCCACCGCGAGCTCCATCAGCTCGTCCTTGGTGGCCACATGCCGGTAGAGGGACGTCGCGCCCGCGTTCAGCCGGGCGCCGAGCTTGCGCATGCTGAGCGCGTCGATGCCGTCGGCGTCCAGCACGGCGATCGCCTCACGGACGATGGCGGCGCGGTTGAGCGCCGGCTGCTCCGCCTCCCGCTGCTGCCGTGCCCAGACGGACGGGGCCGGGTTCGCCTTGGTGGCCATGAGGTTCTCCTCTTCACATCTTCCTGCGTACGCCGTGCGCATCCAGCGTACAGGTGCAGTGGGTTGCGCACACTGTTCCGCGATGCGTACAGTGTGCGCAGCGAAGGAACAGCGTGCGCAACTCGGAGGGACAACCCATGGAAACCCGCAACCCACGTCGTTGGTGGATCCTCGTCGTGCTCTGCCTCAGCACGCTGGTCCTGGTGATCGACGGCATGGCGCTCACGGTGGCGGTGCCGTCGATGACGGAGTCCATCGGGGCGAGCGCCCAGGACACCCAGTGGATCCTCGACTCCTACATCCTGGTCTTCGCCGGGCTGCTGCTCACCTCGGGCAGCCTCGGCGACCGGTTCGGCCGCCGCAAGGTGATGATCATCGGCCTGCTGCTGTTCGGCGCCGCCTCACTGGCCGCGACCTACTGCACCAGCCCCGGCGAGGTCATCGCGGCCCGCGTCGCGATGGGTGTCGGCGGTGCGCTGATCATGCCGTCCACCCTCTCCATCCTGATCACCGTCTTCGACGAGGACGAGCGCGGCAAGGCGATGGCGGCCTGGGGCTCGGTGTCGATGCTCGGCCTGGTCGGCAGCCCGGTGCTCGGCGGCGTCCTGATCGACCACTTCTCCTGGCACTCGATCTTCTTCGTCAACGTCCCGGTCGTCGTCCTCGCCGTCGTCGCCGCCCTGACCCTCATGCCGGAGTCGAAGGGCCCCTGGCAGAAGGCCGACCCGCTGGGCGCGGTGCTCTCCGCCGTCGGCATGACCGCCATGATCTGGTGGATCATCGAGATCCCGCAGCACGGCGCCTTCGACGGCCGCTCCGCCGTCACCCTGATCGTCGCCGTCGTCGCCCTCGGGGGGTTCGGGATCTGGGAGAACGTCACCTCCGAGCCGATGGTCCCGCTCGCCCTGTTCAAGCACCGCAACTTCAGCGGCGGCTCGCTCTCGCTGACCCTCGTCCAGATCGGCAACGGCGGTCTGCTGCTCGTCCTCACCCAGTACCTGCAGTTCGTGCTCGGGTACTCCCCGGTCAAGGCGGGCCTCGCCTTCGTGCCGCTGGCCGTGGCCGCGCTGATCGGCAACGGCGCCGGTGCCGGGCTCGCCGCGAAGATCGGCAACCGCCTGCTCGTCCTGGTCGGCATGCTGCTCATGGCCGCCGCCTTCGGCCTCCTGAGCACGGTCTCCGCCGACGCCGGGTTCACCCTCCCGGCCGTCGCCCTCGGCCTGCTCGGCCTCGGTGCCGGGCTGGCGATGCCGGCCGCCATCGGCGCCCTGATGGGCACCATCCCCGCCGAGAAGGCGGGCGTCGGCTCCGCCCTGAACGACACCATCCAGCAGGCCGGCAGCGCGCTCGGCATCGCCATCCTCGGCTCCCTGCTCTCCAGCCGGTTCGCCCGGGAGATGCCCGCCGACAGCTCCGAGCAGGCCAAGCGCTCGATTGGCGACGCCCTGGCCGCCGCCGGCGGGGACGCCGGACTGGTCCACTCCGCCCGGGAGGCCTTCACCTCCTCGATGTCGACCACCTTCACGATCAGCGCGGTCGGCGTCCTCGCCGCGGCCCTGCTCGCCACCCTGGTCATGCGGGACAAGAAGGCCGCGCCGGCCGACGCCCAGGCGGAGGAGGCCACGCTGGCCGCCTGACGCCCCGCCCGTCCGCCGGGAGGGCCGGCCACCCGCTCCGGGTGGCCGGCCTTCCCGGCGTGGGGGCGCGCCCCGGGGTCAGTCCTCGGTCGAGGTGGGGGTCCAGCCCGTGCGGTCGTCCTGGTAGAAGTAGCCCGGCGCGCCCTTCAGGCCCATGGTGCGGAAGGGCTTGTCGTTGGCGTCCTTGACGGTCTGGGTGCCGTGGCTGCTGCCGCTGCTCCACTCCAGCTCCAGGTACCAGCTGACGTCCTGCCCGGCGGTCCCGGCCTCGACGTTCAGCACCTGGGGGTCGGTGGCCGAGACCCGGTAGGGGAAGTCCGAGACGGTCTTGGCCTTCACCTCGCCCTCCTGGGCCGGGACGGCCACCGGCCGGGGGGCCGCCGCGTCGAGGTCGACCGAGAAGGCCGCCGGGGTGATGCTGCCGCCGCAGCCGGAGCCCATCATGTACGCGTTCCACTTCGGGGCCGGGCGGGTGCTGACCACGTGCACGTAGAGGGCGTGCAGGACGACCGGGACGGCGGAGTCGCCCTGCGCCGTCACCTGCAGCCGCAGGTGCCCGGCGGGGACGGCCTCCTGGGCGGCCGCCCAGCTGTCCGTCCGCTTGGGGCTCGGGGGCGCGGGCACCGAGCGCGGCGCCTTGGCGCTCAGGAACCACTGGCCGCAGGGGCTGCCCCAGTTGTCGGTCAGGACGGTGACCTGGAACGGGGCCGGGGTGGCCGCGCTCGTCGCGGCGGGGGTCGCGGTGGGGGTCGCGGCGGTAGTCGCGTCGGACGCCGGAGCGGACGGCTGCCCGGCGACCGGGGCCGGGGCCGCCGGGGTGGAGGGGGCTCCGGCGGCGGTCGGGGACGGGGGAGCCGCCGCCGGGGTGCCGCCGTGCCCGCTCGGGACGAGGAGCGGGATCGCGGCGGCGACGAGGGCCACGGCCGCCGCGCTCAGCAGGATCCGCGAGTACGGGAGCCTGCGGCGCCGGGTCTCGCCGTCGACGGGGTCGCCCTGGGGGCTGCGCGCGGAGTGCAGCGCGTCGACGGGGGGCAGCGTCGCCTCCGGGGCGGTCGCCGGAAGCGGGGCCGGGGCCGGGGCGGCGGGGGCTTCAGGGGCCACGGCGACCACAGGGGTCGGCTGCGGCTCGGCGGGCTCCGGCCGGACCGGTTCGCGAGCGGGCTCCCGGCGCCGGGCCGCGTCCGCCAGGATCCAGCGGCGGTGCAGTTCGACGAGCTCGTCCGCGCCCGCCCCGCAGACCCGGGCGAACCGCTCCACCGGCGCGTACTCGTTGGGGACGGCGGCGCCGTTGCAGTAGCGGTGCAGCGTGGACGTGCTGACGTGCAGCCGGGTGGCGAGCGTGCCGTAGCTGCGGCCCGAACGGTCCTTCAGCTCCCTCAGCATCGACGCGAACTCGTCGGTCTCCACGCTCATCCGGCGCCCCCCTCGTTCCGGTCCGGCGTTCCAGGCGGCACCGAATCCGCAGATCACGGTACCTGTCGCCGTTCCAGCGTCCCGAACTCCCCGGGGGGTCTGGTGGCCGGGACGCCTTCCGGGCCACTGTGCGGTGCAGCGGCGGTCCGCCCTTCGGCCGAGGGGGCCCGCCCGTACCGACCGAGTCCTCAGCGGAGAAGAGCAGCCACGTGTCCGTCCACCTCCACCGAATCCTGATCACCTGCGCGCTGCTCCTGCTCGGGGCGGGCGCCCTCCGGGTGCTGCTCCGGCGGCCGGGCCCGCGCCGGGCCGGTGCGGACGGGGGCCGCCCGGTGGCCGATCGGCCGGAGCCGGGCGGTGGCGCCCGGCGCTGTTCCGGTCGGGTGGCGCGCACCGGGGGCAACTGCGGCGGCCCGGTCCGTCCGGTGCCCCGCCGCTGCCGGCTCACCGGGCCGGGGGCCGTGCGGCACTGACGGGCCCCCGCCCGTCGGCCGGGGCGTCAACGTGGTGGCTCCCTGCGCCACTTTCGGGTCCGGGCGCCGTGCCGGCCGCCCCCGTCAGGGCTTCTGCCCGCCCGCCCGCCGCCGGTGCCCGGTCCGCCGGCCCGGGATCCGCGGTGGGACCCGATCGTGGGTACCGGAACCGCGAGCACCGGTGCCCCTTTCGACCCTCTGCCCCTTCGCCCCTTCGGCCTGACCACCTTCGCCCCGTCGGCCTGACCACCTTCGTCCCGACGACCTCCGCCCTGAGCGATCCGCCCGAGAGAGATGCGAGCCCGCCCGATGCGCAAGCCGTACCGACGCCCGTTGACCGTCCTGCTGGCCTCCGCCGCCCTGGTGGCCGTCGCCGCCACCCCGGCCGCCGCCGTCCACGGGGGCACCGACACCACCACCGCCGCCAACCCGTTCGTCGTGGCCCTGGAGACGGCCGGCGGCGAGCAGTGGTGCACGGGTGCCCTGATCGCCCCCACCAAGGTGCTCACCGCCGGCCACTGCGTGGCCGAGGCCGACGACCCGACCACGCTCCGGGTGATCGCCGGCCGGACCGACCTGACCGGCCACGGCGGGCAGGTGCGGCGGGTGCGGAGCGCCGCGGTCGACCCCCGGTACACCTCCGCCCTGGACCACGACTCGGCCGTCCTCACCCTGGACCGGCCGCTGAACGCGCGGACCGTCCGGGTCGCGACGAACCGGGACGAGGCGCTGTACCGGTACGGCCGCACGGCGACCGTCTACGGCTTCGGCCGGACGGGCGACGGCGGCCCGGGCACCCACCTGAAGAAGGCCGCGCTCACGCTCTCGCCGCTGTCCGGCTGCGAGCCCTACACCGGCCCCGGCGACTCCCCGCGGCTGAAGGTCTGCGGCAGCCCCCGGCCCGGGACGGCCGACAGCATCTGCAAGGGCGACTCCGGCGGGCCGCTCGTGGTCGACGGCGTGGTGATCGGCATCGTCTCGACGGGCAACAAGTACTGCGACACCCAGTACCCCGTCTCGGTCTTCACCCGCGCCACCGACGTACCGGCGCAGATCCTCCGCTAGCTCCGGCCGCGCCCCCTTCGGCTGCATCCCCCTTCGGCTGCCCCGCAGGTCAGCCGGCCGGTCGGGTGGCCTGCTGCTCGGCCAGCCGGCGGTGGGCCTCGGGCCAGCCGACGGGGAGCTGCTCGACCGGGGCCTGCCAGTAGGTGAACACGGACTCCCGCATGGTCGAGCGCAGGCCGGTCATGATCGAGCGGTGCGGCTCGGCGCGGGCGAAGTCCTGGAGCGCCTGCTGGCTCTCCCAGGCCGACAGCGTGTAGAAGGTCCGTTTGGTCGGCCGGGCGATCAGCGAGGCGCCGAGGGCGCCGGGCGCGGACTGGATCTGGCGCCAGACGGCGTAGGACTTCAGGAAGAAGCGCGGGACGTCGGCGAGCGAGCGGACCTCGAACCGGGAGGCCATCACGACGGCCTGCGTGCCGGGAGTGGCCGGGTGCGGGGTGATCCAGGGAATCGTGGGCATGGCTGATGCGCCTCCGTTATTGGGTAGTGGCACTATCTATGTTAGACAGTAGAGGTATCCAATAGCTAGGGGAAAGCGGAGCACCGTGCGCATCTCGGAGTTGAGCCGTCGTAGCGAGGTCCCGATCGCGACGATCAAGTACTACCTGCGGGAGGGCCTGCTGCCGCCCGGCCGCTCCACCTCCGCGACCCAGGCCGAGTACGACGAGACCCATCTGCGCAGGCTGCGGCTGGTCCGGGCGCTGATCGGGGTGCGGGGGCTCAGTGTGAGCGCCACCAAGGAGGTGCTGGGCGCGATCGCCGCGCACGGCGGCGAGCAGCACCAGGTGCTCGGCCTGGCGGTCGGCGCCCGGCCGGCCGACGAGGACGCGGCCCGGCCGGCCACCGCCCCGGGCGCGGCGGAGGTCGACGCGCTGATCGCGGAGCTGGGCTGGGAGGTCTCGCCGTACGCGCCGGCCCGGGCAGTGCTGGGGGAGACCCTGGAAACCCTTCGCTCGCTCGGCGAACCCGTCGACCGGCACACCCTGCTCCCCTACGCGGAACTCGCCGCGCGCACCGCCGTCCTCGACCTCGACCAGCTCCGGACCAGCGACGACCCCCTCGAACAGGCCGAACGCGCCCTGCTCCTGACCGTCCTGCTGGAGCCCGCCCTGCTCGCCCTGCGCCGGCTGGCCCAGGAGAACGAGTCCGCCCGCCGAAACGCCTGAGCCGATCAGGTCGCGGGCGAGGCAGGGGGACGGGCGTTCGAGCCCAGGCGGAGGCGAGCTTGTCGCCGGTCATCGCCAGCGGCCGCCAGATCCGCCGCATCGAGCTGCGCGAGGCGGCGGGCTCGGACGCGGAGTACCGCGAGGAGGACTTCCGGTGAACCCCGCCACCGCGTGACCCTCGTCCACCGCGGTCTTCTCGGAAGGCCAGGTCAGTCCGGGGCCCCGGTGGCCCGGAGGCGGCGCAGGGCCAGGATCAGATTGCCGCTGCCGAACGTCGCGAGCGCGGCGACGCCCCACAGGGTCGCCGCGACACCGGCCCGGTCCAGCACGGCGCCCGCGGCCAGGAAGCCCAGCGGCCCGGCCAGGGCGCTGATCGTGACCACGGCCTGCAACACCTTGGGCCCGAAGCCGTCCGGCAGCCGGGCGGAGAGCAGTCCCATCAGCGGCGCGTTCGCCAGGGGCGCGGCGGCCGCTGACAGGCCGACGGCGACGACGAGCACGCCGGCCGGCACGGGCACCAGGAGCGTCCACAGGGGCAGCGCGACGCAGACCAGGGCCGTACAGGCGAGTCGTACGGGGGCCACCCGTGCCGCCAGCACATAGGCGGCCACCGAGCCCACCAGGCCACCGGCGCCATGAGCGGCGACCAGCAGGCCGCCGACCCTGGCGTCCCCCTCGAACCGGGCGAACGCCAGCACCGGCATGGTGATCATCAGGGTTCGCAGCATCAGCCCGAACACCACGGTGGACAGCATCGCCCGGCTCAGGAACCAGTCGCCGCACAGGTGCCGCACCCCCGCCCACAGGCCTTGGGGTCCGGCTGCGGACCCTCCGGCCCCGCCACGCCCTGCCGGGACGCGGCGCAGCAGCAGCAACCCGGAGAAGGCGAACGAGGCCGCGTCCAGCCACACCACCGATGTGGTCCCCACCAGCGGGATCAGCGCGCCCGCGAGCGCCGGTCCGGCGAACGCCGAGCCGTTCTGCACACCTGCCAGCGCGCTGTTCGCGCGGGCCAGAGAGCGGGCGTGCGGGCTCAGCAGTTCCAGGGCCAGCACCCGCTGGGCCGCGTGGTACGGAACGGCCAGCGCCCCGAGCGCCGTGACGATCGCCACGATGACGGCCAGATTGAGCGCGCCCAGGGTCTGCAGCAGCGGGATCAGCGCCACCACCGGAGCGCGGGCGAGATCGGAGACGACCATGGTCCGGCGGGCGCCCAGGCGCTGGATGACCTCTCCGCCCGCGAAGCCGAGCAGCGCCATGGGCAGCACCTGGGCCGCGAAGACCAGGCCCGCCCGGGTGGCCGAGCCGGTGGTCTCCAGCACCAGCCAGGGCAGCGCGAGCATGGTCATCTGGGTGCCCAACGCCGTCACCGCACCCGCGACGTAGACCGCCGTCAGCGCACGGCTCGGCCTGCCACCCGCTGTGCCGTTCGGCGCTCCGCCGGGTGGGACGGGGGCTGCGTCGGGCCGGGTCGCCGCGATCGTCATCGGGTCGCCCCTCTCTCCTCGGTGGGTCCGGGCCATCTGGTCGCCCCCGCACCCTGTCGCCCGCCCGCCGTCCGGTGCCAGGGCAGGACCGGCAGCAGCTCACTGTCGGTGCCGCTGCGCCTTCTTCCCTGCCACGCAGCCCGCCCGACCGGCAGTGTGATGGCCGTCGGAGCCCACCACAGCCAAGGCCACCGGCGGCGGAAGCGGACACCGACGAAGGGAGGGACGGCGATGAGCGGCGGTATCGGAACGGCGGTGCACGTCCCGACCTTCGCCGCCCGCGACGGACGGCGAGCGGTCGAGACCCGGTATGTGGACGGTCTCCCGCAGATCGTGGCCTGGGACCTGACGACGGATCAGCGCCGCCAGGCGACCACCGCACCACTGGGTGTGGAGACCGCCGCCATCGAGCCGGACGGCCACGGCCTGTGGTGGTTCGACGCCGCTCCCGGCGGTCAAGGCCGCTGGCTTCGCGGGCCGTTCGAGGGCGGGCACCCGCGCCCGGCGCTCGACGGCGTACCCGCCGGGCGGATGCACGGCCTGGCCTTCGACCCCCGCGGCGGCCTCGCCGCCGTCGGCGTCGGGGTCGCGGACCGCTCGCGGCACTACCTCGGCCGACCGGGCGAGCGCGCCCGCCTGGTGGCCGAGGAGCCCGGCTATGCGGCAGTGGTGGGCCTGGCCCCCGGCGGCGGACTGCTGGCCACCGCGGGGTGCCCGGCCGGACCGGCCGCGGTCCGGCTGTGGTCACCGGCCTCCGGCGTTCTCGTGGACGCCATCCCCGGCCCAGCGGGGGACGGCGACGGCGGCGCGGTGTGGGCGCTGGGCTTCCGCCCGGACCTCACCAGCGCACGGCCGGAACTGCTGCTCGTCCTCGAACGCGCGGGCCGCTACACCTTGGCCTTCTGGCGGCAGGGCGAGGGGATCCGTACGCACGGTCCCGGCTCCGCCCTCGACTTCGATACGGAGATCACCGCCTGCTGGTACGGGCCCGGCCGCACGGCGCTGGTCCAGCAGGACCGGGCGGGACGCAGCCGCCTGCTCCGCGCCGACCTCGACCGCGGTACGACGACGGTGCTTCCCACGCCCGAGGGCACGATCATCGACTTCTCCTGCGCACCCGACCGCACAGTCCACTGCCTGTGGAGCCGCGACGGCGAACCGCCCCGGCCACTGATCTGCCACCCGGAGAGCCCGGAGAGCCCGGAGAGCCCGGAAAGCGCGGAGCACCCGGAACCCCCGGAACGTCCCGGCCGCTCCGGCCGCTCCGGCCACGCCGGCCGCTCCACGACGGCGTCACGCGGCACGGCGCCCGGCGGACCGACCGGATCCAGGCGCCGCGAGCTCTGGACGCGCCGGCCGTACGGGCAGATCCACAGCTTCGTGGCCACCCCGCCCGGCCGCAGGGCGGGCCGCCGCCCCTGGCCGACGGTCTTCCTCGTCCACGGCGGACCCCACACCCACGACCGGGACGCCTATGACGCCCGGACCGAGGCCCTGGTCCGGGCCGGATTCGCCGTGGTGCGCACCAACTACCGCGGCTCGACGGGCTACGGCCCCCGCTGGCGGGACGACTTCGGCCACCGGGTCGGCCTCGCCCAGCTCGAAGACCTCGCCGCGGTGCGCGGCCACCTCATCGACGCGGGAGTCTCGGAGCCGGGCCGTACCGGCCTGTGCGGCTACTCCTGGGGCGGCTATCTGACGCTGCTGGCGATGGGCGTCCAGCCCCGGCTGTGGGACGTCGGGCTGGCCGTCGCCCCGGTGGCCGACTACACGGCGGCGTACCGGGCGACGACGCCGGCGCTGCGGGAGGTCGACGACCGCCTCTTCGGCGGCACCCCCGAGCAGGTGCCGCACCGCTATCGCGCGGCCTGCCCGATGACCTATGCGGGCCGCGTACGCGGCCCGCTCTTCCTCGCCGCCTCGGCGGACGACGAGAAGTGCCCTCCGGAACAGATCGAGCGCTATCTCGCCGCGCTGCGGCGCCGCGACGTCCCGCACCGCGTCCGATGGCTCGGCGGCGGACACGACGTGGGCCGTGACCCAGCCGGACACGCCGCCGCCTGGGCCGCCATGGTGCGCTACGCCGACGACACGCTGCGCGCCTCCCCCAGAACCGCCGACCGCCGCACCATCGGGCGGACCGGCTCGCACCACCCCGTCCACCACCACACCGAAGAAAGGTCAACCCCATGAAGCGTCACGGACTGCGCGTCGACCCCATCAGCGCCACCGAGCGGGAGCGCGGGATCATCATTCCGCCGGACCACCAGCTCACCCTGGACAAGGCGGTCCCGGTCCGGCCGAACGGCCAGGCGCGGACCTGCACCACCACCCGCACGGAGAAGAACGCGGAGAAGTAGTCGCCTCCGCAGTGAGCCCGGGCAGCGCCGTAGCGGTGTGCCATGCCCGGCACCCCGCCGCGGCGCCGGCCGTGCCGGTGAGGACAGGAGAGCATCATGACCACAGCTACGGCAGCGACGGCAGCACCCCGGACGAACGGTCCCCAGCCGGAGAAGCACCGGCCGGACAAGCACCAGCCGGACAAGCATCAGCCGGACAAGCCCGAGACGACAGCACCGCGCCAGAACCCGCCGACGTTCCTCAGCGACCCGTACCCGACCCTGGCCAGGATGCGGCAATCGGCCCCGGTCTCCGTGCTGCACAGCGACGGCGGCCTGCGGCTGTGGATCATCCCGCGTTACGACGATGTCCGGGCCGCGCTCTCCGACCCCCGCTTCGCGCAGGATGTGCGGCGCGCCCAGGCCCTGGCCGACAGCCGGGTCGAGGGCGTCAACCTGGGCACCGAGATCACCCATATGCTCAGCAGCGATCCGCCCGACCACACCCGCCTCCGCCGCGTGGTCCAGGCGGCGTTCAGCCGCAAGCGCGTCGAGGCGATGCGGCCGATGGTCGAGCGCATCACCCTCGAACTCCTCGACGGGCTGGCCGCGGCAGCCGCGCGCCACTCGACCCGCACCACCACCACCGCCACGGTGGACCTGGTACGGGACTTCGCCTTCCCGCTGCCGATCCTCGTCGTCTGCGAACTGCTCGGCTTCCCGCCCGAGGACCGCGACCTCTACCGGAAGTGGTCGACCGCCATCGTCACCCAGGAGGGCGACCACGCGGCGTTCCAACAAGCCGTCCAGGAGATGGGCTCGTACGTCCTGGCCATCGCCGACCGGCGGATCCGCCGCAATGACCGTCCCGCCGATCTGCTCACCGAGCTGCTGGAAGCCCGCGAGCGCGGGGAGCTGACGGACGACGAGATCGTGGGCATGGTCGCCCTGCTGCTGATCGGCGGGCATGAGACCACCGTGAACCTGCTGGGCACCTCCTGCCTCGCGCTGCTGCGCGATCCCGGCCAGGCCGCCTGGCTGCGCGCCGATCTCACCCGGATGCCCGGGGCCGTCGAGGAGTTCCTGCGCTACGACTCCCCCATCTGCATGGCCACCACCCGCTTCACCACCGAGCCGGTGGACGTCGGCGGGGTGGAGATCCCGCAGGACGAGTTCGTGCTGCTGTCCCTCGGCGCGGCCAACCGCGACCCGGCGCGCTTCCAGGACCCCGACCGCCTCATCCTCGACCGCCGGGACGCCGGCCATCTCGCCTTCGGCGGTGGCATCCACCGCTGCCTAGGGGCCCTGCTCGGCAAGCTGGAGACCGAGATCGCGCTCACCGCGCTCCTCGCCCGCTTCCCCGGAACGACCCTGGCCTGCCAGGAGCGCGACCTGCGCTGGCGCAACACGATGATGCTGCGCGGCTTGGAGGCGCTGCCCCTCACCCTGCGCCGCTGACCGCCGCCCCGACCCGGTGCGCGGAAGGAGGCCTGCCGGGGAGATTGGGAGGCCGCGGTACGCCAGGCGCCGGCTCCGTCCGCCGCGAGACCGGAAATCCCTGGTCGGCATGGTGCGGACCAGGGATTCGCCAGGGAGTCCTCAGGGAGGTTCAGAGCTGTCCGAGGGGCCTTTCAGGCACGTCGGGCCGTGTGCGCGGAGAAGGGCCTGGCAGCTCTGACGGAGAAATCATGCAGGTCAGCACACTTGCCTAGCACTCGATGACGTTGACGGCGAGGCCGCCGCGCGAGGTCTCCTTGTACTTGATCTTCATGTCGGCGCCGGTCTCCTTCATGGTCTTGATCGCCTTGTCGAGGGAGACGTGGTGGCGGCCGTCGCCACGCAGGGCCATCCGGGCGGCGGTGACGGCCTTGACCGAGGCCATGCCGTTGCGCTCGATGCAGGGGATCTGGACCAGGCCGCCGACCGGGTCGCAGGTGAGGCCCAGGTTGTGCTCGATGCCGATCTCGGCGGCGTTCTCGACCTGCTCGGGGGAGCCGCCGAGGACCTCGGCGAGGCCGCCGGCCGCCATCGAGCAGGCGGAGCCGACCTCGCCCTGGCAGCCGACCTCGGCGCCGGAGATCGAGGCGTTCTCCTTGAAGAGCATGCCGATCGCACCGGCCGCGAGCAGGAAGCGGACGATGCCGTCCTCGTCCGCGCCCGGGATGAAGTTCAGGTAGTAGTGCAGCACGGCGGGGATGATCCCGGCCGCGCCGTTGGTGGGCGCGGTGACGACCCGGCGGCCGGAGGCGTTCTCCTCGTTGACGGCCATCGCGTAGAGGGTCACCCACTCCATGGCGTTGGCCGGGCCGATGCCCTCGGCGCGCAGGGCGCGGGCGCCCGAGGCGGCGCGGCGGCGCACCTTGAGGCCGCCGGGGAGGATGCCCTCGCGCGACATCCCGGCCCGCACGCACTCCTGCATGACGCGCCAGATCTCCAGCAGCCCGGCCCGGATCTCCTCCTCGCTGCGCCAGGCCTTCTCGTTCTCCAGCATCAGGCCGGAGATGGACAGGCCGGTCTCGCGGCTGAGGCGGAGCAGCTCGTCGCCGGTGCGGAAGGGGTACCTCAGCACGGTGTCGTCCGGCTTCACGCGGTCCGCGCCCAGCGCGTCCTCGTCGACGACGAAGCCGCCGCCGACCGAGTAGTAGGTCTTCTCCAGCAGCAGGCCGCCGTCGGCGTCGAAGGCCCAGAGGGTCATCCCGTTGGCGTGGTACGGCAGCGAGCGGCGCCGGTGCAGGATCAGCTGGGTGCCGGGGTCGAAGTCGATCGGGTGGGCGCCGAGCAGGTCGAGCCGCTTCTCGGCGGTGATCCGCTCGACGTCCCGGTCGGCCTGGTCGACGTCGACCGTGCGGGGGGAGTTGCCCTCCAGGCCCAGCAGGACGGCCTTCGGGGTGCCGTGGCCGTGGCCGGTGGCGCCCAGCGAGCCGAAGAGCTCGGCGCGGACGCTCGCCACCCCGGTCAGCAGGTCCTCGGACTTCAGGCGGCGGGCGAACATCCGGGCGGCGCGCATCGGGCCGACGGTGTGGGAACTCGACGGGCCGATGCCGATGGAGAAGAGGTCGAAGACGCTGATGGCCACGGAGGACGTCCTTGTCTGGTCTCGTGGAAGGACTTGCAGGCGGGGTGCTGACACGGAACGGGGCACCGCGCGCACTGTCCAGTGTGCGCGGTGCCCCGGAATCCCAGGTGACCAGGCGAGGTGAGCCCGGTCACCCGTGTCCGAACTACAGGTTCGGGTAGAGCGGGTACTTCTCGGCGAGGGCGGTGACCCGGGCCTTCAGCGCGGTGGCGACGGTCTCGTCGAAGGCGGGCTTCAGCGCCTCGGCGATGATGTCGGCGACCTCGCGGAAGTCCTCGGCCTGGAAGCCGCGGGTGGCCAGGGCCGGGGTGCCGATCCGCAGGCCGGAGGTGACCATCGGCGGGCGCGGGTCGTTCGGGATGGCGTTGCGGTTGACCGTGATGCCGACCTCGTGCAGCCGGTCCTCGGCCTGCTGGCCGTCGAGCTGGCTGTTGCGCAGGTCGACCAGGACCAGGTGGACGTCGGTGCCGCCGGACAGCACCGAGGCGCCGGCCTCGGCGACGTCGGCCTGCAGCAGGCGTTCGGCCAGGATCCGGGCACCGTCCAGGGTGCGCTGCTGGCGCTCCTTGAACTCCTCGGAGGCGGCGACCTTGAAGGCGACGGCCTTGCCGGCGATCACGTGCTCCAGCGGGCCGCCCTGCTGGCCGGGGAAGACCGCGGAGTTGATCTTCTTGGCCCACTCGGCCTTGGAGAGGATGACGCCGCCGCGCGGGCCGCCCAGGGTCTTGTGCGTGGTGGTGGTGACCACGTCCGCGTACGGCACCGGGTTGGGGTGCAGGCCCGCGGCGACCAGACCGGCGAAGTGCGCCATGTCGACCATCAGCAGGGCGCCGACCTCGTCGGCGATCCGGCGGAACGCGGCGAAGTCCAGCTGACGGGGGTAGGCGGACCAGCCGGCGATGATCAGCTTCGGCTGGTGCTCCTTGGCGAGGCGCTCGACCTCGGCCATGTCGACCTGGCCGGTCTTGTCGTCCACGTGGTACGCGGCGACGTTGTAGAGCTTGCCGGAGAAGTTGATCTTCATGCCGTGGGTCAGGTGACCGCCGTGGGCCAGGCTCAGACCCAGGATGGTGTCGCCCGGCTGGATCAGCGCGAACATCGCGGCGGCGTTGGCCTGCGCGCCGGAGTGCGGCTGGACGTTGGCGTGCTCGGCGCCGAACAGGGCCTTGATCCGGTCGATCGCGATCTGCTCGACCACGTCGACGTGCTCGCAGCCACCGTAGTAGCGGCGGCCCGGGTAGCCCTCGGCGTACTTGTTGGTCAGCACCGAACCCTGGGCCTCCATGACCGCCACCGGGGCGAAGTTCTCGGAGGCGATCATTTCCAGGGTGGTCTGCTGGCGGTGCAGCTCGGCGTCGACCGCGGCGGCGATCTCCGGGTCGAGCGAGTGCAGGGACTGGTTGAGAACCGTCATGGTGTGGTCTTCCCAGGGAGGAGAGAAGGAGGTGCCGCGCCTGGCACGCCCCACGGAAGGGTGGCGGCGGGCGACCGGAGGGCGGAGGAGGCCCGGTGGCCGGGGCGGCCGCCGCACTGCGGCCACCCCGAACGGCCGGCTCAGGCCGGGTTGGTCAGGGCGTTGTACTCGTCGGCGTTGAGCAGCTCGTCGGTCGACTCGACGCGCACCTTGAACAGCCAGCCGCCCTCGAACGGGGCGCTGTTGACCAGGGAGTTGTCGTCCAGGACGTCCTGGTTGACCTCGGTGATCTCGCCGGTGACCGGCGAGTACAGGTCGCTGACCGACTTGGTGGACTCCAGCTCGCCGCAGGTCTCACCGGCGGTCACGGTCTCGCCGACCTCGGGCAGCTGCACGTAGACGATGTCACCGAGCGCGTCGGCGGCGTGGGCGGTGATGCCGACCGTGGAGACACCGTCCTCGACGGCGGTCAGCCACTCGTGCTCCTTGGTGTACTGCAGGTGCTGGGGGTTGCTCATGGCGTCATTCTCCAGGATGGGAAGCGGGTACGACGAAGCGGGCCGCCGGACGGACGGCTTCGACGTGGATCTTCGGGGTGGTCAGGCCCGGGCGGGCGCGCTCGCGAGGCCTCGGCGGGCGCGCCCGACGGGCGTCAGCGGGCGCGCTTGTAGAACGGCAGCGCCACGACCTGCACCGGCTCGTGCTTGCCGCGCACGTCCACCGCGACGGTGGTGCCCGGGGCGGCGTGCGCCGCGTCCACGTAGGCGATCGCGATCGGCTTGCCCAGCGTGGGGGAGGGCGCGCCCGAGGTGATCCGGCCGATCGGCTCGCCGTCGGCGGTCACCACGGTGTACTCGGCGCGCGGCACGCGCTTGCCCTCGGAGACCAGGCCGACCAGCACCCGCGGCGGGTTGGCCTCGGCCGCGGCGGCGGCCTGCTCCAGGGCCTTGCGGCCGACGAACGCGCCCTCGTTGGTGGTCTTGTCGAAGCGGACCACCCGGCCGAGGCCGGCGTCGAAGGGGGTCAGGTCGGTGGAGAGCTCGTGCCCGTAGAGCGGCATGCCGGCCTCCAGGCGCAGCGTGTCGCGGCAGGAGAGGCCGCAGGGGACGAGGCCGCGGCCGGTGCCGGCCTCGGTCAGCGCCGTCCAGATGTGCGCGGCGTCGCCCGGGTTGCAGAAGATCTCGAAGCCGTCCTCGCCGGTGTAGCCGGTGCGGGCGAGCAGCACGTCGCGGCCGGCCACCTGGGCCGGGAGGATCGCGTAGTACTTCAGGCCGGGCAGGTCGGCCTCGGTGGTGTCGGCCAGGATCGCGGTGGACTCCGGGCCCTGGACGGCGATCAGCGAGTAGGTGTCGCGGTCGTCGGTGACGACGGCGTCGTAGCCCTTGGCGCGGGCGATCAGCTCGTCCAGCACCAGCTGGGCGTTGGAGGCGTTGGCGACGACCAGGAAGGCGTCCTCGCGCAGGCGGTAGACGATCAGGTCGTCCAGGATGCCGCCGTCCTCGGCGCAGATCATGGTGTAGCGGGCCCGCAGCTCGCCGAGCGCGGAGACGAAGCCGACCAGCGCGTGGTCCAGCATCGCGCCGGCCTGCGGGCCGGTCACGGTGATCTCGCCCATGTGGGAGAGGTCGAACAGACCGGCCTTGGTGCGGACGGCGAGGTGCTCCTCGCGCTCGCTGCCGTAACGCAGCGGCATGTCCCAGCCGGCGAAGTCGGTCATGGTCGCGCCGAGGGCGCGGTGCAGCGCGTCGAGCGCGGTGAGGCGGAGGGACGACATGGCCTGGAACTCCTCGGTCTGGGCACTCAGGTGTGCGCACGCCGGACCGGACCCGCTCGGGGACCGAGCCTGCGCGCGGGCATGCGGCGGCTGGGTCTCCCCATCTGTCGTCGAACCTGAGAGCTTCACCGCACGCGGGCCCGCAGCGCTTCACAGCTAACAGGACAGCATGGCGGCTTGCACCGTGGGTGGGCGCGCGACAGGGCCGTGCGCCGCTTTCCAGATGTGCCTAACCCGTGCGGTAGGGGGGCCTGAGAGATTCCGGGGAGGACTTGCTCCTTCGGCGCCGGCTGTACCGCCTCTCGGGGGCACTCCGGACTCTCCCGCGCGGGTTCGAGCGGCCGGTATGGAGTTGAGGTTCTCGGCGGGGAACACCCGCAGACGCGGACATCATGGCACGTCCCGGCGGAAGACGGGAGAGGGGCCCCGGGCCCGGCCCCGCCCGGCGGGTCCGGCCCGCACCCGCCACCGCCAGCCCACCGGTACCGCCCCGGCCCCGTACCGACCGGTACCGGCGCGCACCGCGGCCCCGGCCGCGGGCCCGCTAGGCTGCTCGGCGTCGGCGGACAGAGGACGGTACAGCGGCGGATGGGGTACCCGGTGGAGCAGCAGCAGGGGTGGGGCGGCCCGGAGGCGGCGCCGCCCGGCGGTGGATGGCCCGCGAACGAGCTGGAGCAGGTGCTCACGGCCGCGCTCGGCGATCCCGGCGCGACCCCCCGGGTGTTCGAGGTGCTCGCCCGCAGCCAGGTGTGGATCCCGCTGCCGGCCGGCGGCGACCCGCAGGGCCAGGCCCTGGACCTGCCGACCATCGAGCTGGCCGGCGACCCCTACGTCCCGGTCTTCTCCTCGCAGGAGGTGCTCCTCCAGCAGGCGCCCGGGATGGCCTTCGCGATCGCGCCGGTCTGGGAGTTCGCCCGCGGGCTGCCGCTGGGCGTGGGCATCGCGGTGAACCCGGAGGCGCCGGTGGGCATCCCGGTGCCGCCGCAGGGCGTCGCCGAGCTGCGGCGCGGGCCGCGCGAGGACCGCTGGGACGCCCCGGAGGCGCCGACCGGCGGCCGGGTGGCGCTGCGCGAACCGGTGCCGGGCGAGGACCCGGAGGCCTTCCTGGCCGCCTGCCGGTACGAGCTCTCGGGCCTGCCCGGCGTCCTGACCGCCAGGCGGGCGCTGGCCAGCGTGGAGGGCGAGCCGACGGTGATGTTCGTCGGCGTCCAGCTCGATCCGGCGGCCCCGGCCGAGCCGGCCGCGGTGAACGAGGCCCTGGGCCGTGCGCTGGGAACCGCGCCGCTGCCCGGCGGCGTCCACCTCGTACTGCTCGACCTCGCGGAGGACCCCGTGGTCGAGTGGCTGCTCAACCGGGTCCAGCCGTTCTACGCACGGATGTGACGCGTTCCTCCTCGCCCGGCACCGGGCCGGAGGCCACCGCCGGGCACGTCGGCGTGGCGGTGGCGGGTGGCGCCCCATAGGGTGCCTGCAGATGACCGCCGGGCCGGCGGCAGGTGAGAGAAGAAGAGGCGCAGCGAGGTGGGCGCATGAGTGCGGGAGCGGTAGCGGGCGGTGCACCGGGGCCCTGGGGCCAGGCACCCGCCGGGCGCCCCGGCGCGGATCCGAGAGCGCTGGAGCACGCCCTGCGCGAGGTCGCGCCGGAACGCTGGGAGGCGTACGAGGCACTGCTGCACGCGCTGGCCGCGGGGCAGGTCTGGATGTTGCTCTGGCACGGTACGCCGGGCAGTCCGGACGCCCAGTACGGGAACATGGAGATCAGCGGCCACGGCTACGCGCCGGCCGTCACCTCGCCCGAGCAGCTGGCGGCGTCCGGCTGGGCGCGGGCGCACGAGGTGATCTCGGGGCGCGAGATCGCCGCCTCGCTCTATCGCACCCGCTGGGGCCTCTGGCTGAACCCGCACGCCCCCGGCGGCGGCGTCGGGGTGCCCTGGGCGGACCTGCGCCGGATCGCGGCCGGCCTGGACCGGCTGCCGGCCGGGCCGCTGAAGCTGAGCGAACCGCAGGTGCAGGCCCAGCAGTTCTTCGCGCTGCTGGAGCGGCAGGCGGTCGAGGTGCGGGCGGTCAAGGCGTTGCGCCGGGCCTGGGTGCAGCCCTCCGTGGGCGAACCGTACCTGGCCATCGGACTTGAGCTGTACGAGAGTTCGCCGCCCACGGTGGAGGCCGTCCGGGCGCTGATGCAGCGCGCGATCGCGGTCGCGCCGGAGGGGCTCGCGGTCTCCACCGTCGCCATGGGGGACGAGTACGACCCGGTGGCGCTCTGGATGCGGGCCAACGCGCGGCCGTTCTACGACCGCGAGGCGGGCGGCCACGGCCGCTCGCAGGCCGCGCCGTACCCGCCGGTGCCGCCGCCGCCCTACGCCTCGCAGGCGGGCCCGGCGTACGGCTACGGCACCCAGGCGCCCGGCCCGGTGTGGCCGGGGCAGCAGCCGCCGCCGCAGCAGCCCTGGCCCGGCTACCCGGGGCGCTGACGCCCGCACGGTCGACGCGGCGCGGGCGCCGCGGTGCCCGCGCCGCACGCCGGGCGTTCCGCCGCCCGTGCCGGGGCTCCGGGCATTGCGGTGCCGGCAGCGCACGCCGGGCATTCGGGCGCCCGGACCGCAACTCCGGGCATTCGGGCGCCCGGACCGCAACTCCGGGCAGACCCGGTGTTCGTGTCCCAACTACGGGCACTTCGGACACCTGTCGCAAGCACGGATGTTCGGGTGTTCTCGGCGTGGTAACGGGTAGTTCGGGTGTATGCGCCCAAAGCCCTCCACCAGGACCGACATGACGATCCGTCATGTCGGTCCTGGCATTTCCGGTCGGATTTCCGGCTGGTTCGGTGCAGCCTCTTGACATGCATGTAACAGCTGTGTGAAGAGGGATATGCCGAAGATCCAGAGGTGCATGCCTACAGATCACAGTTGGGCATCTCTCGGTTGTCAGGGCTGGCGCAAGCGAGTTCGGATGGCAGAGAGTTCTGCGCAACGCACCGCGCGTACTGGGTGCCCCACGAGGGTGAACGCGCTGGCGGACCGCTTGAGCCTCGCGACGCCCATCCCGCGCGGCCGCAGTACCCGAGCACGTCGCACCGCTGAACACCCGCACCTGAACCTCCGCACGTCCGCACCAGCCGTACCGCCGAACCGGCGACCGGCACCCGTGGGCCGGCCACCGTCGGCGAGGGGACCGAACTGACCATGACCGCACCCATCAAGACCGCCGGGAACACGCCGGAGGCAGCCGCCGCCGCGAGCCCGGCCACGAAGATCGAGGGCCGCTCGCTCGGCCGGATCGCCTGGACCCGTTTCAAACGGGACAAGGCCGCCGTCGCCGGCGCCGTCGTGGTGATCCTGCTCGTCCTGCTGGCCGTGCTGGCCAAGCCGATCGAGTCGATGTTCGGCCTGGACCCCGACGCCCTCAACCAGGACCTCCTGGACGCCAACCTCGGTGGTCTGCCGTTCGGCGACTGGGGCGGCATGAGCCTCGACCACCCGCTCGGCGTGGACCCGCTGCAGGGCCGTGACCTGCTCTCCCGGGTCATCGAGGGCTCCTGGGTCTCGCTGCTCGTCGCCTTCGGGGCGACCCTGCTCTCCAACACCCTCGGCACCGTGCTCGGCGTGATGGCCGGCTACTACGGCGGCTGGGTGGACGCCCTGATCAGCCGGGTGATGGACGTCTTCCTGGCGTTCCCGCTGCTGCTCTTCGCCATCGCGATCTCCGCCTCGCTCCAGGGCGGCGCGTTCGGCCTGCACGGCCTCCCGCTGCACATCGGTGTGCTGATCTTCGTGATCGGCTTCTTCAACTGGCCCTACATGGGCCGGATCGTGCGCGGCCAGACCCTCTCACTGCGTGAGCGCGAGTTCGTCTACGCGGCCCGCAGCCTGGGCGCCCGGGGGCCGTTCATCCTGTTCAAGGAGCTGCTGCCCAACCTGGTCGGTCCGATCCTGGTCTACTCGACCCTGCTGATCCCGACCAACATCCTCTTCGAGGCGGGCCTCAGCTTCCTCGGCGTCGGCATCCAGGCCCCGCAGGCCTCCTGGGGCGGGATGCTCAACGACGCGATCAAGTACTACCAGGTGGACCCCCAGTACATGGTGGTCCCCGGTATGGCGATCTTCCTCACGGTGCTCGCCTTCAACCTGCTCGGCGACGGGCTGCGCGACGCCCTCGATCCCAAGAGCAACTGACATTCCGTCAGGACCCTCCGATCCGCCACCACTTCCTCAAGGGGTTGATCTCACCATGCGTAGGTCCCGTACCGTCGGACTGACCGCAGTGGCCGCCGCCGCTGTCCTGGTCGTCACCGGGTGTACCTCCGGTTCATCCAAGAGCGGGGGCGACTCGTCGTCCTCCGCCGCGTCCGGCGGCGGCGCCGACGCGGCCACCAAGGGCATCGTCAACGCCTCGGACAAGAAGGGCGGGACGGTCACCTACGAGATGAAGGGCACGCCGGACTCGCTCGACCCCGGCAACACGTACTACGCCTACATCTACAACTTCTCGCGCCTGTACGGGCGTCCGCTGACCACCTTCGCGCCGGGCCCCGGCGACGAGGGCAACAAGCTCGTCCCGGACCTCGCCGAGTCCATGGGCCAGCCCAGCGCGGACGGCCTGACCTGGACGTACAAGCTGCGCGCCGGTCTGAAGTACGAGGACGGCAGCGCGATCACGTCCAAGGACGTGAAGTACGCGGTGGAGCGCTCCAACTTCGCGCCGGACGTGTTCTCCAACGGTCCGACGTACTTCAAGGACCTCCTGGTCGACAACCCGACCCCGTACGCGGGCCCGTACAAGGACGCGGCCGGCGACCTCAAGTCCATCGAGACGCCGGACGACCTGACCGTCGTCTTCCACCTGAAGCACGCCTTCGCGGACTTCGACTACCTGGTCTCGGCCCCGCAGACCGTCCCGGTCCCCAAGGACAAGGACAAGGGCGCCGACTACGTCAAGCACCCGATGGCCTCGGGCTCCTACAAGTTCGAGTCCTACGAGGACGGCAAGCAGCTCACCCTGGTGCCGAACACCAGCTGGGACGCGAGCACCGACACGATCCGCAAGCAGCTCGCGGACAAGATCGTGCTCAAGATGAACATCGAGCAGTCCACCATCGACAAGGACCTGCTGGCCGGCAACGCCCAGGTGGACCTCGTCGGCGGCGGCGTCGACCCGCAGACCCAGGCGCAGATCCTGCAGAACCCGAAGCTGAAGGCCAAGACGGACAACGCCTACGGCGGCCGCCTGGTCTACACCGCGATCGACAGCCAGGTCGCGCCGTTCGACAACGTCGAGTGCCGCAAGGCCGTGCAGTACGCGATCGACAAGGTCTCGGTGCAGACCGCGGTCGGCGGCCCGATCCGCGGCCAGATCGCCAACTCCGTCCTGCCGGCGGACATCCCCGGTCACCAGGACATCAACCTGTACGAGACCAAGGACAACAAGGGCGACGAGGCCAAGGCCAAGGAAGCCCTCAAGGCCTGCGGCAAGGAGGGCGGCTTCAACACCGTCCTGAGCGCCCGGACCGAGCGCGCCACCGAGATCGCCGCCGCGACCTCGATCCAGGCCGCGCTGAAGAAGGTCGGCATCAACGCCGAGATCCAGCAGTACCCGCAGGGCAAGTACCTCTCCGACAACGTCGGCGTGCCGGCGAAGAACAAGGAGAAGAACATCGGCCTGATGATGATGCAGTGGGGCGCCGACTGGCCGACCGGCTACGGCTTCCTGCAGCAGATCGTCGACGGCCGCGCCATCAAGGAGGCCGGTAACAGCAACCTGGCCTCGCTGAACGACCCGGCGATCAACAAGCTGCTCGACGACGCCGCCGTCAACACCGACAAGGCGGCCCGCGAGAAGATCTACGCGGAGATCGACAAGAAGGTCATGGAGCAGGCGGTCTACGTTCCGCTGACCTACTTCAAGGTGTTCCTGTACCGCTCGGACACCGCCACCAACGTCGTCTCCACCTCGGCCTTCTCGGGTGAGTACGACTACCTGAACATCGGTACGACCAAGTAAGAGCCTGGCTCCGTATCCCTGAAGGCAGGTGAAGGCAGCGGCGCCCGCCGCCGTCCGGAAGATCCCGGACGGCCGCGGGCCCCCCGAGCCCCCCCACAGTGTTTGC